>UNSP01000040.1 GCA_900556355.1 Candidatus Saccharimonadota bacterium
GGATTTTGAGGGACACAGCCTGTCGGTCAGCGATGTGATCGCACTCAAACGCAATATTTTCATTCTGAGCTGGCGTTGCCCAGACGTTAACCTCGACGCCAGATTTGGTGTGGGCGGTTTTTTTGTGCAATTCACCGATGACAAAAGCCAGAAGATAGCTGCTCATTCGTGGGGTTTTCTCGAACGCTGTTGTGAGTGAATCGCCATTTTCTTCTTCGCTTTTTACGGGCATATTTCCCAAAACTGTTATCCCTGGGTGAGTTATTAGTGTCAAATCATATTCAGCTTTGGCGGCTGGTTCGTCAACGCAAGGGAAAACTTCGCGGGCGTGATGTGATTCAAATTGAGTCGCAAAAAGCTGTTTTTTAACGCCGTCGTGGGTGAAGTAACAAGGATACAAGCCGTGCATTGCGTCGGTAATATTTCCGGAAAAAATGATGTGAATTGTGTGATTTCCGTCTTTAAGGTTCGGCTGAGATAATCTCAATTCGTCAAACTCACCAAATGAAACGTCGGCGGGCTGATTGTCGATTGTGGCTGATTGAATTGTTAAGCCTTTGGAGTGTAGCGAAATTTATTCGCCAGTTGACTCGCCAGAAATGATAACTGTGCCAGAAAATTCTTTTTCCTCGGCGCGTGTTAAATCGAGAGTTAGGTTGTAATGATTTGGTGTGAATGTGTCAAGTAAGCGTGGAACTTTAGTCATAGTTTAATTATAATACAGTCATGAGGGTGAATAAAATACGACGTCGGCAAGTGGTGGTTGCGCTGGTGATTTTGATTGTCAGCGTGGCGATTTGGGCTTCGCGAATTTCACAACCCGAACCTCAGACAATTCAAACTTCAACGCAACGAGAATTATTTGGTGCTTCGAACGCCAAATCGGAATTGGAAAAGATAGAAGTTAAAGGACGTGCGCCAAAGACTGGTTATTCCAGAAAGCAATTCGGTAATGGCTGGGGCAAAATTAACGGCTGCTCTGTGCGGGAAGTGATTCTGGCGCGAGATTTGACGGATGAGAAAATTGATGAAAAATGTCGAGTTTTGTCGGGTGTACTGAATGATCCGTACACTGGTCGAACAATTCAATTTCAGCGCGGTGAAAAAACCAGTTCTAAGGTTCAGATTGATCACGTCGTGGCTTTGAGCGATGCTTGGCAAAAGGGCGCGCAGCAAATTTCTCCAGAGGAGCGAGAGAAATTGGCGAACGATCCGTTAAATTTATTAGCGGTTGACGGCCCAGCAAATCAAGCCAAAGGTGATGGCGATGCGGCGACTTGGCTGCCGAGTAATAAGCCGTTTCGTTGTCAGTATGTAGCGCGCCAGATAGCAATAAAGCGACGATATCGATTGTGGGTAACGGAAGCTGAAAAAAGCGCGATGTCGGGAATCCTGGAAAAATGCGTAGAAGTATAATATTGACAAAATACATTTTTATGATAAAATGGTAGAATGAATCCTGAAATACATCTTACTAAATTGTCAGTGAATGATGATGAGGCTTTGGAACGGGCGGCTGTAGCTCACTCGGAGTCTGTTTTGGGCTGTGAGTTTACGGATGGCGCGAAAAAGGATTTAATAGAATATGTAAAAGGCATGAATAATTACTACGGTAGCGATGTATTTGCTATCGATACTCCTGGCGAAGAGTTGTCATCTGGGCTTATGACAGTATGCTCTAATGGTGATGGCGAGATTACTATAGAAGATCTTTTTGTTAGGGAAGTTGCGCGCAAGCGAGGAATTGGTCGGGCGGCTATTAAAGCTTTGGCTAGTGAATATCCAGACGCGCGTGCCGTCAAATTGTACTCCTTGAAATCCGCTGAAGAATTTTACCGAAGAATTGGATTTGACCAAATATCGCCGGCTGACAAGAAATGTTTATCCGTTTGGCGAAAAGAATTGGATTGACAGAATAGAATCTTTCCGCTACAATAGAAAAGTACTAATCCGGCCGGCAGGTCGGAGTTTTTCGTTTATGGAAGTTTGAGACGGAAAAAGATATAATTAATAAGAAGGAGAACATAATGGAAGACTTGAACATTAAGCAGTTGACGTTGGCAGTGCGTACGATTGCTGAGGAAAAAAACTTGCCAGAAGAAACAGTTTTGAGCGTGATTGAGCAGGCGATTGCGGCGGCTTGGCGTCGTGATAATGGCACGCGAGATCAGTTGGTTCGCGCTAGCTTGAATATCAATAACGGTACGGCTGTCGTGTCGGTTGTTAAAACTGTTGTCGAAGAAGTTGAGAATGACGCTAATCAAATCGATCTAGAGGAAGCTAAGGAAATAGATCCTGCGGCTGAGCTTGGTGGTGAAGTTGTGATGGAAACTCATAACGTGACGACTTTTGGTCGAGTTGCGGCTCAGACTGCTAAGCAAGTGATTTTGCAGCGTCTGCGCGAAGCTGAGCGTGAAGTTGTTTTAGCGGAATTTGAGGATAAAATCGGTACGGTTGTTATCGGTACGGTTCAGCGAGTTGAGCCACGCGTTGTGCGAATTGAGCTTGGTAAGGCTGTCGGAATTATGCCTCAGAGTGAGCAAATTCCTGGCGAATATTACGGCGTTGGTCGTCGAATTAAGGTTTATATTAAGGACATTGAGCGCGAAGGTCGCGGTCCGCAATTGATTCTTAGCCGCGGCAATGAAGAGTTTGTGCGATTCTTGTTCAATCAAGAAGTTCCAGAGATGGAAACTGGTGCAGTTGAGATTAAGGCGATTGCACGTGAAGCTGGTCGTCGAACCAAATTGGCGGTTTCTTCAGCGCTACCTGGCGTTGATCCAGTTGGTACGTTTGTTGGTGGTCACGGCGCCCGCGTTCAGGCTGTGATGAATGAGATTGGCGAGCAGGAAAAAATTGACATTATTCCATACGAGGAAGATGCGGCTGGATTTATTGCTAATGCGATGAGCCCGGCAGAAGTTTTGAGTGTGACTGTCAATGAAGATGAGAAGCGTGCGACGGTTTATGTTAGCGAAGATCAGCAATCAATAGCAATCGGTCGCGCTGGACAGAATGTTCGCCTGGCAAGTCGATTGACTGGCTATGAATTAGACATCGAAGCAAAAACTCCTGTTAAGGCAGAACCAAAACCTCGAAAGAATATTGAGGATAGCTTGATGAGCGTAGTTGAGGAGGTGGCGGAATAAGCTGCCTTCTGCGAATCGCCGAAAACGAAAGGAGGGCGATATGTCAGAAGATTTTTCTGAATTAGAACCTCGGCTGACGGAAACGGCTCGGGCCAGTTTGGGGCGGGCTGGTTTTCTGGCGCATAATGAGGGGAGTGAATATGTTGGCACGGAGCATATTTTGCTTGGTGTGTTGGCGCAGAATTCGTCATTGGGTGCAAAGATTTTAGCTGAAAATGGCGTAACTTTGGATCGGGCGGAAATGGCGTTGAATCTGACCGCGAAGCCGCTGGTGATTACGATTGTAAGTAAGGGTCTAAGCGCAGAAGTTGTTGAATTGATAAGGATTGCTTGGCAATTAGCGGTTGAATTTGGGCAGGAAAAAATTGGCACGGAACACATCGTTTATGGAATGTTGCAGCAGCACGAGGCGCGAGCGACTAAATTGCTGCGGGATATGAACGTTGACATTGACAATCTGCGTGGAAGTTTGGAAGATGTGTTTGATAAACAGCAGTTTGAATCTCTGCAGAGCGAGCGTAGTACGGCAAGTAAAAACTCCGGCGATTTGCTAGTTTTGGAGAAATTCGGTGTCGATTTGACGCGGCGTGCTAGTGAAGGATTTTTGGATCCGGTGATTGGTCGAGCGTCGGAAATTCAGCGAATGATCACGATTTTAGGCCGGCGTAGCAAGAATAATCCAGCGCTGATTGGCGAACCTGGCGTCGGTAAAACTGCGGTCGTTGAGGGTTTGGCGCAGAGGATTGCTGATAATAAAGTTCCCGAATTTTTGAAGGGTAAGCGACTTTTTCAACTGGATTTGACGGCGATGATTGCCGGGACGAAATATCGCGGGCAATTTGAGGAGCGATTGCAAAAAGTTCTGACGGTCGCCAAAAAACATCAAGAAGTTATTTTGTTTATTGACGAGTTGCATCTGTTGGTTGGCGCTGGTTCGGCTGAAGGTTCGATGGACGCGGCGAACGTGTTGAAGCCAGCGTTGTCGCGAGGTGAGGTTCGACTAATTGGTGCGACGACGTTTGATGAATATCGAAAACATATCGAAAAAGATGCTGCATTGTCACGGCGCTTCCAATCAGTAACGGTCAATGAGCCATCACCAGAAGAGGCGGTGGAGATGATGCGCGGTTTGAGAGGAAAATTAGCTAAGCATCATCAAGTTCAAATTCCTGACGAAATGCTGACTGAGGCGGTGGATTTGAGCCAGCGTTACGTGACGGAGCGATTTTTGCCAGATAAAGCGATCGACGTGATTGACGAGGCGGCGAGTTTATTGAAGTCTAGCTCGCCAATAAAATTGTCGCGTAAGGACAAGTTGGCTCGCCAAATTAAGCGATTGGCTGGAAAAATTGACGCCGCGGTCGAGGCTGAGGATTATGAAAAAGCCGCAGGATTTAAGATGCAAATGCGACAATTGGAATTGCAAGCCGAAGCGCTGAGAGATGAAGCCAGTGATGAGCCGGTGTTGACTGATGAATATTTGCGTCGAGCGGTTTCGGCAATGACGAATATTCCGATTGACAGATTATCATTAAATCAGATGAAAGATTTGATTCGCTTGGAAAAACCTTTCTATATTCCCGAATCAGACTTTGAAAAGAGCGGACAATATCCAGCCG
>UNSP01000041.1 GCA_900556355.1 Candidatus Saccharimonadota bacterium
GCATGGATGTTTTGATTCAAAGCCTAGCAATACAAAAGTCATTAGCGTCGCTTAATAAACTTATTCTGGAGCGACATCTCCGCACGCACATTGCTGATAAAATGATGTCCGGCGACAAAGCTCAACAAAGTAAAGCGATAGAAGAATTACTCAATCTATATGAATTAAATAACATAAGGACAAAATAATGAATCACGAATCTCATAATCATTGCAATACAAAAAATTCAATCAAACGTATGGCGCTAGCGGCAAGTTTACACTGCCTGGCGGGATGTATGATTGGCGAGATGATCGGCGTTACCATCGGCACACACGCTGGATTTGTGCCACATACTACTGTCATTCTGGCATCAGTCTTAGCTTTCATTTCCGGCTACACCGCGTCAATCATACCGTTAGTACGCGCCAAATTATCGCTCCTAAAATCCTTAAAGTTAGTTTTCGCCGCTGACACACTATCCATATTGTCAATGACTGTCGTAGACAACATAATTATGCTAATCATTCCGGGCGCCATGGATAAGAACTTAGCTCATCCGATTTATTGGGTTAGCCGAATAATCTGTATGTTCGCCGCGTTTGCCGTATCATATCCCGTCAATCTATATTTGTTACGTCGAGGCAAAGGTCACGCGTTGACTCATCATTATCATCACATGTAATTTGTTTGTTTTGATTTTCCCTGTTATCTCGCTTATACTTAAGCCATGAAAACTTGGCAAGATGTCGCCTCTCTTTATCAAATTTATCCGCGCAGCTTTCTAGATACGAATGGCGATGGAATTGGCGATTTGAACGGCATTACTGAGAAGCTGGATTATTTATCATGGCTGGGCGTTGATTCGATTTGGATCTCCCCATTCGTTGTATCGCCGCTGACTGACTTTGGTTATGATATCGCAAATTATCGAGCAATTGATCCGACTTTCGGAAAAATGCACAATTTTCAGGCGCTTCTTAAAAAGGCTCACGATCTCGACATTAAAGTTATGATCGACCTCGTTCCCTGCCACACTTCAGACCAACATCCGTGGTTTCAAGAATCCAGATCTTCGCGTGATAACCACAAGCGAGATTACTATGTTTGGCGCGACGGAAAAGATAATAGCGAGCCTAACAATTGGCGAAGTTTGTCTGGCGGCAGTTCGTGGGAATTTGACGAACACACTGGGCAATTTTACCTGCATTCATTCCTAAAAACGCAGCCAGATCTGAATTGGGATAATCCTGAAGTGCGTGCTGAAATGAAAAATATAGTGCGATTTTGGTTTAATGTGGGCGTTGATGGAATGCGCGTCGATGCAATTTGGGGAATTTCCAAAGATCCTGATCTCAAAGACGACTCTCCAAATCCTGATTTTTATGGCAATCCAAACGATTACGGAGCATTTATCCACAACCACTGTAAAATGGGGCCGCATTTTCAGGAATATTTGCGAGAATTAGCGTCAGTCTGCGATGAATATAACGACAAGCAAATGGTGTTTGAATTTTATCCCGACGATAAGCTGGACGATATTTATCATCAATACAGCCAAATCCTGACAGCCCACCCGAAAGCCTCGGCGTTTTTTATGGAATATCGTGACAACGAATGGCACGCTAAAAATATTGAGAAAAAAATCGATAATTACCTACAATCAGCAAGCTCAACCACGCCATTTTTCTGCATCGGAAATCACGATCAGCCGCGAGTCGCCTCCAGATTGGGCGAAGAACGTGCCCGCGCCCTCAGCTTCTTAAATCTCCTCACTCCAGGAATTAGCGTAGTGTATTACGGCGACGAAATTGGCATGATGAATGGAGAATTGACCGCTGATGACATTCAAGATAATTTTAGCCCCGCCAATTCTGTTGTTGATAGCCGAGATTTGGAACGCACGCCAATGCAATGGAATGATTCGCAATTTGCAGGCTTTTCAAGCGTAAAACCTTGGCTTCCTATTCATGATAATCACACGAAGATTAACGTTGATAGCGAAAAAATCGTAAACGATTCCCTGCTTAATATGTACCGAAAGCTGCTAAAATTACGCCAAACCTTCCCAATTCTTAAAAATGGCAATTTGAGCATCGCGCAAAACACTGGAAACGGCTTTATTCTCGGATTAAAAAGAGAGCTGGCTAGTCAACGTGCTTACATTTTCATCAATTTCGCGGACGCAGAACAAAGCTTCTCTATTCCAGAAAACGCCAAGATCATTGCCTCGACTCACTCTGTCAATTTAATTACCGTAGAAAATCTCCAAATGACAATTCCAGGATATTGTGGAGTTTTGCTTATTGCCTAGCAACAAAAACGTTCAGCTAGAACACTGTCCCCGCTTCCGTGTCGCACTCTTCTATGGGATAAACGCCCGCGCATCGAGCCGCCAGATCTGCCATTTTCTTTTTAGTTTTCTCATCGTCGGCAGCCTCGGTGAGAGCTTCTAACTCTGAATACCAATCATCAAGAACATCTGGATAGCTGTTTTGGCTAGATTCTGTCGTATCGTTTTCTAACTCCTCGTCACCAACCTTATTAGCTTCTCTATAAGAGCCGAAGCCATCCAGATTATCGTTCAATATTACTCGTTGCGAATTTGTGTTTGTTCCACTTGGCAAATAATCAATACACGGCATTTTCTACATTCCTCCTCTTTTTCACTTTATCTATAAATTATTATACACCGCCACCAGATATAGTGGTAGAGTTAACTTCACAACACTATCAAATAACAGAGCCCTTCGCTCTACTCAATTAAACTATTGTTCACTTAGCGACTGAGTTAGTGGGTGGCGGCTTTCTTAAAATTTATAGATACTCACGAGACGCACCCACCGACAAAGCCGCTAATAGTTTATTGATGCCCTAATTGTTAAAGATCACTTTCTGACATATTTGCTTTGATTGTTCTAGCTAATCTCCGTCACTCCTATAATTCTCGCTATTGAGTCGGATTGAGCTATATCTTTCAATGCAGTCAGTGTAGTTGTTCTGTCTACAAGAGGTCATCAATTTCAGATTGCCAACCTCTTCAAACAGAAAAACCCGCTGGCTCTCTACTTCCAGCGGGTTTTGCTATACAACAAAAAACGTCCTGACAGCTATCAGGACGTTTACCAAAAAATTATTTCAATCGTAGGAACTTGGTGAGGTGCGCCTCCCCATAACTACGACTGTCCACCACAACAGTTTTGTCTTGAACCGGCACCTCACCTATTCCTGGATGTGATAATATCATAGTTCCACCCGGTTTGAGTAGTCTCATTAACTTGGAAACTGTGGAAAACTGTGGATTATGGTACGGCGGATCAGCAAAAATAATATCGAACTCCCCTGTTGAGCTCGCGCTTTCCAACCAATTTACTATCGTTGTTTTTATTACAATAGATTTTTCTTCGACACCCAAAATGCTTATGTTTTCAGCAATTACTCGCTGAGCGACTCGATCTCGCTCCACGAAAACCGCCGATTCTGCGCCGCGACTTAATGCCTCTAGCCCAACAGCACCAGACCCCGCAAAAGCATCCAAAACCCGCGCGCCGCGTATCGATTCACCCAAAGAATTGAACATAGCTGAACGTACTCGCTCGCCCATAGGATGAGTTGTTGAGCCGGGCGGAGTTTTTATGAATCGTCCGCCAAATTCGCCAGAGATAATCCTAACTCTCACTTTTTTCTGCCTCAAGTTTCCAAATGGACGCCAGCCAACCCAACATCACCGACTTTATAATAATCGGCATTAGCTCGTGATTTGTCTGCCAAGCAAGGTCCGTAGTCCAGCCACTCTTGCTAAAATTGTCATACATTTTCATCGATGCCACGGCGTGAACTTGGTTCAAATAATACTCACGATAGCCGTGATTTTTCACTTGCAATATCTCATCACTACTCGGAATTGCGTCCTTAAAACGCGGATATGCCACCACGCTAGCTACGCCAGCCTCAAACGCCACGTGTGTCGTCATCATACCTTTGGCGCCCCAGAATTTCCAGTTATTCTTAATCAGCTCAATTCCGTTATCGCCCTTCATAAGATTTTTCTTCAAAATTGAAGTTCGCGTCTCCAACCCTTCACCGCCGCGAAGTTCCGCCATAGCTTGTTCCAGAGGAAAATGATGAGCTGGAGTCAAACCGTCGGTAATCGCGTGTGCCATCCAAGCCGCCTCAAACGCTGCTCGCTCGGAATTATTTGTTCGCAGCGCGCGGGCTAAATTGCCAATATGTCCGTCAATCATCTCCAAAAGTGCAGTGTCATTCGGATCGTCCGGATTTATAAAATGCCAAGGCTCATCCACAGCCGGACTTTTTCGCTTGACACCATCAGGACCATTCTTGCCCTCAAAATGAAGAATGTTTTTAATGTCAGGAAAATCACACCAATCAGGAAGAATTGGTTTTATATTTCTCCTTGCGACCCGATCTATTTTTTGGTGGACGCCAATAAATCGACCAGAGCCATCTCTAATTGTTGTTCCTGCATACATATTAATTTAAAACAGTTAATCGCTGATAGCGACTGACGGCATGCGCCAGATGATTATATTGTAGCAAATCTTGCCCCTCTTTGACAAAGTGCTCAGCTTCGACTTGAGCGCGAGCAATTAGCGCCGTATCCGCCAGCGA
>UNSP01000042.1 GCA_900556355.1 Candidatus Saccharimonadota bacterium
TCTTCCTAGCTCAGCTTAGTTGTTGCTTTATAATCTTTAAAGATTTTTTATATGTAGACGCTATATCATTTTCTATCTTTCGTATAGTTGATGCATCACTGGCTTGGATGTTGCTATGCCATCAAAGTTACTTGCTAAATCATCCCAGTCAATTGTTGGATAGTCAACTTTATCGCAGTCAGTCAATCTCGCCATTGCAAAACACAATACATCAAGCGACACAGCCGTCTCGATTTTGTCTTGCGAATCTCGGTATAGATCAATGATTTCGCGAGCAATGATAGCCTGTTGTATACGGCTATTGTCAGCTTTCATGCATCTATTAAATAATCCCTCAACATCGCGAGCCCATCAACTTTCTCAATTATCGTCAAATATTTCTGCCATTCTTCGTCGTTCAATTCTGCCAAACTACGACCAGGAAAGCTCGGATGCCCATAAATATACAGTAATTCCGTCCAGCCATGGAGATTATCGCCACGTGGCTCGTCAACGATAAATCCCTCTTCGTTGGCTACGAAAATATGGTCTTTTTCGCCGTCAAAATAGCCAACCGCAAAAGAAAAAATAGCTCGACGATCAGCCTCGCCTTTCATCAACTTGATAATGCCGGGATAGCTAAAGCTATTCAGTAGCAATTTAACAAACGGCCCCGGAAAACCTTTCAGCGCCGGGATGAAGAAACCGCGATCATCAACGACCAGGCGCTTGTTCGGAAACGCTTTCTTGGCTTGAGATAATTTACTTTTGGCAATCGTTTGAATATCTAGTCCGCGCCCTTCGTCAAAATCATAATCAAGCTGCCTTAAATCAACACCAAGCGGCTGGAGGAGTTCTTGAAGGCTGGTGAATTTGCTGTGATTGGAAGTGATAAAATAAATTGGACTATTTTCTTGTTTCATATTGATAATTATACGCTAGCTGGCGTTATTTTGCAGATTTCTAATGCCTGTGTCGTGCGGAATATGAATGAGGAGATTAGCCGCCATTTTTCCACTGCCTGGCACGTTGCAATAACTTATCGACGTAAGCTGCTTTAAGTTTTTTATACGCTGACCTGTCGTAATTTGCTTGCTTGGCATATTGATATTTTATCTTTGAATATTGATCAGCTTCGTCATTGTGAGACCTTAGATAATCTCTGATAATTAAGAAGTTATCGTGCGTTTCAGTATTTGCGACCGCGAGGTGAATATGAATATCGCCTTCACCAGTTTCTTCTTGTCGGGACGCCAGGAAGATATATCCTTGACGGGAACTTGGATTTAATGAAGGAAAATATCCAATTGCTACCAATTTGTCCCGCAGCTCGTTCATGTGTTCGCTATCTTTAGCAGAAATAAGGATATCTAGGATATTTTTACCATCCAAACCAAGTACCGCGGTACTGCCGACATGATGAATTTGCGAACTATCCGCAAGCACTAGCGCTAATTTATTTTTCACGCGCGTAAAGACAGCCGATATGTCTTTTTTGGATCTTTTAATTTCAACCGACATAAGACTTTCTAAATTTAATCCAATTAAACATTATTTTGCATATTTCTAATGCTCGTGTCGTACGGAATTTTCCATAATTCGCCGTCGATATTTAAGTTTTTCAGAAAATTGCACATTTGCTGCTGAATATTTTTTACGTCGGCACTATCTTTGGTCAAAATCTCCAATTCAATAAATAGTCCTAGCCCGGCAACTTCATCAATGCAAATCGTGCAATCTTTGGTTTTTGATTCAAGGCGGACTTTATCAACCGTGACAATTTCTTGCCAGCCCAGCGCTGTGAGCATTTGGCACGCCGCATTTCCGTCATCAACTACAAATTCATATTCATCAGACGCTAATTTTGCCTGTCCTTCAACTTTCAGTGTCATCAAGCTCCGCTGCAACTCACCAGTTTCCGGATTAAGGACGTCGCGCACTCGCATAATTTTTGAGCCAGGCGTAATTGGCGCGTCAACTTGCTCGGGCAATAAAAATACTGTATCAATTTGGCGTTTGCTTGAGATTGACGTGATAAATTGGCTTTTTAGTATGGCGATGAGATTATCGCGAGTAATATCAGACGCTAATTTGAATTTGGATTCGATTTCGATCATAAACTTCCTCGTTTGGACTTCTCTTCTATAGGGCGATTTGTTTTTGGTGAATATTTTCCCGCCAAATACTCTTTCATAATTTCCGACAGCTTCTTCGCATATTTATCGGTTATTTCGTGCCGCTGAGTTGCCATTGACGTATGAGTGATATTGTTATGATCTTTTGCTAATTTCTTCAGGTTTCTCTCTACAATCAGTGGGTCGAGTTTTCCAGACAAAATAGCAATCGGAAGGGTGAGCTTAGTAATATCATTCATTGTCGTCTGGTTGATAATTGCGGTATTCAAGGCTGTCAAGAAGGATTCGGCGGTAACTTCATCAGCCTTAAATCCAGCGTCAGGCCAAATATTGTGCCGATCAGCGAATTGCAAAAAGCGTTTCGAGCTGCGCGGATGACTATTGAAAAACTCATAAAGCGCACGCAAAATCTTCTCTGGATGATGATTTTTTTCGTCAACCCTCGGATAATATATAGGCGGACTACACAAAATCAGCGACTTGCTTAACTTCGGATATTGCTTGGCGAGCTCTACGGCAGCCAGCGACCCCATAGAATGACCGATGATAATATCGACGTTATTTATGAATTCCCTACGCAAAGTGGCGACAATACTTGCGGCTTGGTCGTGAACATTGTAGGATTTCCAATCAGGCTTGGGCGAATTGCCAAATCCCAGCATATCAATTGCTATAACTCGCGTGCCCTTTGGTAAATACGTCTCCAGCGGCATCCATGTTTTCCAGGATGTACCTAATCCATGAATAAGTAAAATCGTCGCTTTCGGTTTTTCTGGACGAGAAAAATAATGCACGTTCAATGCATACGGAATCCGTAACCAGCGATGGATAATCTTGTCCAACATATTTTTAGTATACTATGAAAATACTCCGCCTGCATGTGAAACGGAGTATTTTGTGATAGCCTTTTCTGTACTAACGCTTAGAGAATTGTTCGCGCTTACGAGCAGAACGAAGACCGTACTTCTTGCGCTCTTTCTCGCGTGGATCACGTTTCAATAGCTCAGCCTTCTTCAGAACTGGACGCAGATCAGCGTGAGCAGCAGTCAAAGCCTTTGCAATACCAAGCTTGATAGCGTCAACTTGACCAGCTAAGCCGCCACCCTTAACTAGGATAGTAACGTCGAATTCTTTTTGCTTGCTGACAATTGCAAGTGGATCGGTTACTTCTGCTAGTAAGGTTTTATTGCCATCCAGGTACTCAGCGGCAGGTTTGCCGTTGATAGTGATAGTGCCTTTTCCAGGAAGCAATCGAACGCTTGCTGAAGCACTTTTGCGTCGACCTAAGCCGTAGAAATAAGTATCAGCCATATTACTTCACCTCAACTTTCTCTGGTGTTTGTGCTGTGTGAGCGTGGTCGCTGCCAGCAAAAATGCGTAGACGCTTTAGGCGCTCTGCTTGCAATTTATTCTTTGGCAACATACCTTTAACAGCTTCTTCAATAATTCGCTCTGGGTGGCGTTCGCGCATTTCTTTGAATTGCGTTTCCTTAATTCCACCTGGGAAACCACTGTGGCGATAGTAATACTTATCAGTTTCCTTGTATCCAGTAACGACTGTTTGCGCAGCATTGATAACAACTACGTAGTCGCCACCGTCAATATGAGGAGTGTAAGTTGGCTTATATTTACCAGTCAAATGCTTGGCAATTTCTGTAGCCAAACGTCCAAGTGGTAATTCACTAGCGTCAAACAATACCCAACGGCGAGAAACTTCAGATGGTTTTTGTGAATAAGTCTTCATCTTATTTTCCTTCCTTTGGCATTGGTTTAATATCGTCAACAAACTCGATAATCGCCATTTGAGCGCCGTCGCCGACTCGCAAACGTGTTCGTTCAACGCGAACGTGTCCGCTGGTTCGACCACTTAGCTGTGGCGCGATTTCATCAACTAGTTTGTAAGCAGCGGCGCGTGTGCTTAATGCTGCAATCACCTGACGTCGGCTTGCTAGGTCGCCCTTCTTAGCCTTGGTGATGATTTTTTCAATGTGACGCTTTAGTTCCTTAGCCTTTGGCAAGGTGGTCTCGATTTTTCCGTACTCAACCAAGCTGGTAGCCAGACCTTTGAGTAGGGCTCGTCGCTGATCACGCTCGCGGCCGAACTTGCGCCCTTGATATCCGTGTCTATGCATAGTTAAAACTCCAACTCCGCCATCTTGTCACGTACTTCGTCTAGTGCCTTTGAACCGAAACCTTTCAATTCTCGCAAATCTTGCTCAGTCAAAGTTACCAAATCGCGAATAGTGCGGATTTCATTGTTAATTAGCGCGTTCGTCGTGCGGGCGCTTAAGTTTAGCTCTTCGATTGGCATTGCTAACTCTGACTCTTCGTCTTCCTTAGCTGCACCAAGTGCTGGCGCGCCAGTTACCATCGTATTGCCAGCCAAAGCTGTGTATTGGTTGACAAGAATCGCTGCTGCTTCTTCGAACGCCTCACGAGGTGTGATTGTGCGTCAGTCTCAACAGTAATTGCCAATTTGTCCAAG
>UNSP01000043.1 GCA_900556355.1 Candidatus Saccharimonadota bacterium
ATTATTGATATTGTATTTGCAGACGACAAAAAAGTTCGTGATGCTTGGAAAGATTTATATGACAAGTACTGTGTGGAAAACCCCGATGAAACACAAATTAAGAAAATTCAAAACGCACAATATAAATTATTGGAAACAATGGCAAATTCTCTTGGATATAAAGATAAAGTTACTTGGGAAACAATCCAAAATCCATATATTCCAAAAGGAATGTTGCAACAAATAAATGAACGAAATCAATCTCAGCAGGCATACAATAACCTTTTGTTAAATATGCAACATATGATACCTAAAAATAATAGGGCGGAGGAAAACAATGAGCACTAATATATCAAAACAAAAACGAGAGGACTTGCTTGCTAAAATCAAAGAAATACGCACATTTATATCTTCTGCGCCGCAGGATGAAAATACGGGCAATTTACTCTCTTATCTTTCCGACCTTGAGAAAGATGTGAACGGCAAGAAATATGGGCTTGTTTTCGAAGAACATCGTGAGGAGATTGACGAGGTGCTAGACACTCATACGCCTGTGCTTACCGAAGATGCTGATTTGTTTATCGATAATGGTGGTCAAGTTAATTGCCTTATAGAAGGTGACAACTATGGGGCATTAAAGGTTCTTCAGAAAACCCATCGAGGAAAGATTGACTTAATATACATTGATCCACCATATAACACTGGCGCAAAGGACTGGAAATATAGTAATGATTATGTTGATTCTAACGACACATTTCGCCATAGTAAATGGTTGAGTATGATGAACGTTAGACTTCTCGCTGCAAAAACCTTATTAACATCCGATGGCGCTTTAGTATGTGCTATTGATGAAAATGAACAAGCAACTACAGGGCTTTTATTGGAAGAAATATTTGGAGAAGCATATAATATTGATTGTATTACGGTTGTTCATAACCCCGGTGGTATTCAAGGAGCAAACTTCTCATATTGCCACGAATATGCCTATTTTGTATATCCTCGTCGCAGTTACTACATCAAAAAGGAACGTCGTGAAGGTGATGATTTAACACCGTTTAGAGATTGGGGAAAGGAAAATTCTAAGCGTACTGGTTCACCAAATTGTTTTTATCCGATTATTACTGATGGCGAAAAAATACTATCATTTGGAGATGTTCCTCCTGAGGATTTTCATCCTACTTCCGCTAATGAAAAGCATGGAACTGAAGTGTGGATATGGCCAATAGATAAAAACGGCATTGAACGTCGCTGGCGTTTTGCGCGAAATACTGTCGAAGAAATACGTTCTGAATTGGTTGTAGTAAGTATTCGAGGCGAATTGAATATTCAGCGCAACAAACAATTGTTTACAAGAAAAACAGTTTGGAATGATGCACGATTCAGCGCTAACATTCATGGGACACAGCTATTGTCACAAATAATCGATACAAAATTCCCGTTTCCAAAATCTTTATTCCTTGTAGAGGAATGCATAAGAGCTTGCGAGCAAAGAAATAGTTATACGGTGCTTGATTTCTTTGCCGGCTCTGGCACAACAGGACACGCCGTGATGAAATTGAATGCAGAAGACGGCGGCAATCGTCGTTTCATTCTCTGCACCAACAACGAAAACAATATATGCCGAGAAGTAACTTACGAACGCATTAAGCGAGTAATTGATAAAGAAAATTACGAGGCAAGCCTGAAATACTACAAGGTGGACTATATTCCGATTGATGAGCGTATGTATTACGAATATGCGGACGAGCTCTTAAAGCATATCCGTGAGCTCGTTGAACTTGAAAACGGTGTGAATTTTGTTGGCAATGAAGAAATCGGAATTGTACTTACCGAAGAAGAACTTGATAACTTTATTTCTCAACTTGAAAACAACACCAAATGTCGAAAGCTATATTTAGGGCACGATATTCTGATGGATGCACAGCAAGCACAAGTTTTGAGGGATAGGAAGATTACGGTAAATATCATTCCTGACTACTATTACAAAGAATTGGAGGGCTAAAAATGGATATTACCCTTGCGAATTTTCAGCTAAAAGCAATCGCTGATTTAACCGCTGCAATGAAAAAGCCGAATAGGGATATAATTCTTAAAAGCTGCACAGGTAGCGGAAAAACCATTATACTCACTCACTTTATGGACGAGTATTTCAAAAGCAATCATAAGACGGTATTTATTTGGCTTACTCCCGGCAAAGGCAACCTTGAGGAACAAAGCAAAGAAAAAATGGATCGATATGTCCACGGAAGTCAAACAAAACTGTTATCCGATATTATGACTTCCGGTTTTGAAGAGAATGATGCCTGCTTTATTAACTGGGAGAAACTGACCAAGAAAGGCAATAATGCTTTAAAGGACAGTGAGCGCACTAATTTTGTAGAGCATATACGAAATGCACTTGATGATGGTTTAACCTTTAAAATCATCGTCGATGAATCTCATCAAAACGATACGATAAAGGCGGATGATATTATTGAGCTTTTTCATTCAGACAAGATAATCCGCTGCTCTGCTACGCCTAAAAACTATAAAAATGCTATTTTGATTGATATTCCCGAAGAAGATGTTATAGCTGAAGGCCTAATAAAAAAGCTGCTTATCATCAACGAAAATTTTGAGCAGCATATCAGTGTTGATGATCAAATTACATATCTGCTTGATAAGGCGATTGTCATAGATCAGTCGCCAATTGGTCGAACGCCGCGCTCTAATCCAGCGACTTACACTGGAATTTTTACGCCGATTCGCGAGCTTTTTGCTAGCACACCTGAGGCTAACGTTCGAGGCTATAAATCTGGACGATTTAGCTTTAATGTTAAGGGCGGCCGCTGTGAAAATTGTCAGGGTGATGGTGTGATAAAAATTGAAATGCACTTTTTGCCGGACGTTTACGTTCAATGTGATGAATGTCACGGCAAGCGTTATAATCGCGAGGCGTTGGAAATTAAGTATAAAGACAAGACGATTGCTGATGTTCTGGATATGACAATTGATCAAGCGGCGGAGTTTTTTGACAGTGTGCCGAATATTGCGCGAAAACTTCAGACGTTGGTTGAGGTTGGGCTTGGCTATATTAAACTTGGTCAGCCAGCAACTACTTTTTCGGGCGGTGAGGCGCAGCGAATTAAATTGGCAACGGAACTCTCCAAGCGTTCCACTGGAAAAACTATGTACATTCTTGACGAGCCGACCACCGGGCTTCATTCTGCTGACGTAAAGCGACTGTTGGGGATTTTACAGCAATTGGTTGAGGGTGGTAATAGTATGATTATCATTGAGCATAATTTGGACGTCATAAAGTCAGCCGACTGGATAATTGATATGGGTCCAGAGGGTGGAATTGGCGGCGGTACTGTTGTGGCTTGTGGTACGCCTGAAGATATCGCCAAGGTACCAAATTCGTTCACTGGCAAATATCTGAAAAAGATGCTTTAAGATTATTTTTTACGCTTGGTTTTTGAGAGGAGAACCGACAATTGTTTTCTTAATAAAGCGCGAGTAGTTGGCTGTTTCAAAGCATGAATAACCATCGGCGAGACGGACAGGAAGATGATGAGAATAGCCGCAACTTCAATATTTACGCCCGCTTTGGTCAAAAACTCGCCAGCGTAGAAGCCTAGATAAACGAATGCTGACGACCAAAGAAATCCACCGATAAGATTGAAAGTTAAGAACGTTTTATAGTGCATTTTACTAGCGCCGGCAACGATTGGGGCGAAGGTTCTTACAATTGGCACAAATCGAGCCAGGACGATTGTCGCTGAGCCGTGCTTGTCGTAAAACTTTTCTGTTTGCTCTAAATATTTTTTCTTGAAGAATCGGGAATTTTCTTTTTCAAACAACTTGCGTCCAACTTTGTGGCCAAAACTATAGCCAACACTGTCGCCCAGCACTGCCGCCGCAAAAACCAAAAGCGCAAAAATGTGAATGTCAATGTGTAGAATGTTTTGCTGAACCATATATCCAGCGGTGAAAAGTAGACTGTCGCCAGGTAAGACGAAGCCGATTAGTAGACCGGATTCTGCGAAAATTACTAATAAAATTGCCAATACGCCAAAGCTAGTTATCAAGTGAATAAAAGATTCCATATCTTAATTATAACATAATTAGCGTATGCAGATTGAGCTATTCTTCAATAAATCCGCCAGATTGTCGCGCCCATAATTTTGCGTAAACACCGCGTTTTTTATTGATGAGCTCGTCGTGTGATCCATCCTCGACAATTTTCCCATTTTTCAAAACAATTATACGGTCCAACTTAGCAATTGTAGACAAACGATGGGCAATGACAATTGAGGTTCGATTCTCCATCAGCGTTTTCAAAGATTTTTGAATCAACGCTTCTGACTCAGAGTCCAGTGCTGAAGTCGCCTCGTCGAGGACTAGGATTGGCGCATCTTTTAGGATTGCCCTAGCAATTGCAACTCGTTGTCGCTGTCCGCCAGATAATTTAATTCCGCGCTCGCCAACCATTGTGTCAAAACCGTCTTTAAGTCCAACGAT
>UNSP01000044.1 GCA_900556355.1 Candidatus Saccharimonadota bacterium
TGTCCAGCCCAAAAACACAAGCTTTATAACGACTTCGCCTTATCCATCTGCGGATCTACGTTATTATTGACATCATCCGACGAAAGATCAACTTTTACATCAGGCTCTATGCCAGTTTTATCTATATTTTTACCCTTTGGTGTATACCATCTGGCTTCAGTAACTTTCATTTGCGACCCGCCAGGCAGCCCAAGCACGATCTGCACGCTTCCCTTACCATAACTCTTCTGTCCAACCAGCGTGGCTTTTCCGTATTCGCGAAGCGCCCCAGCCGTAATTTCGCTAGCACTAGCACTGTTACCGTTAATAAGCACCACCGTCTTCATATTGCCCAGAATTGGCGTTCCAGTTGTACGCAGCGTTTTAACAATTTCAGAGCCCCGTCGCTCGGTCATAGCTATTTGATTGTCCAGCCAAATACCCAATAGCCCCTGAGCAGCTCCAACCGTTCCGCCCGGGTTGTTTCGCAGATCCAAAATCACCTTCTTAACACCTTTTTCAACAAATTCCGAAGCGTATTTTCTAGACAAGCTTACTGTATCATCACCGAATCGATTAACTTTCAAAATACCAATTTCTCCATCAATTTCCGACTCCACTGCCGGAGAAACTATATTCTGACGCACAACCGACACCTCACGCGTTTGACCACCACTTAATAATGTCAATTTAACGGAAGTCCCAACTTCTCCGCGAATTTTACTCACAACTTTTTCCACTGACCAGTCAGAAGAAGCCTCGTCATTCACCTTAACAATTGCCTCGCCAGCCTTAATTCCTGCCTTCTGAGCTGGACTATTTTCCAGAGGTTTTATGATAGTCGGCTTATTATTTCTAAGACCAATCTCCGCACCAATTCCACCACCAATTTGCCCACTTAATGACTTGTCAAATTCCTTCGTCTCATCAGGATCCATATACGCCGTATGAGGATCGCCAGCCGCTTCAACTAGCCCACGATTGGCGCCATAAATTAACTTTTGGGTATCCAATTTTCCGTCATAATTAGCAATCAGTTCTTGATATGTTTTTTGAACGCTAGATAAGTCGATTGTCTTATTTGAAGTTCTAACGCCAAATACCGACGCCACATTAGCAAACAGCGCATCGGAGCGAGCTCCCGCCACAAAACTAACAATAGCCACAATAACAAGCGTCAAAAACCAACTTAATTGCTGTCTTTTCTCTCCCGTAACCATATGCTTATTATACTACAAAACGCCCGTTTAACACGAGCGTTTTTATATATCACTTTATGCCGATTAGAAGTAAACGTATGTCAATCCTGAAGCCGAACGCGTGTAATGCCTATATAAACCGTCCCAGGCAAAGTTGTAGTCGCTGACGGTAATGGTTCCATCGCCATTGACAGACTCAACATACATAACGTGTCCGTAATATCCAATATTCATCACAGCTGCTGCACCAGCTTTTGGTGTTGAGCCGCTAGAAATACCATAGCGCGCTGCAGTTGACGGCCACTGATTCGCGTTACCTGCGCCACCAAAATGTGGAACATATCGTCCAGTACTATGAATCTTCCAAGCCACATAACTCACACATTCACGCGTGTATAGTCCCCACGGATCGATATAAGCATCAAGTGGAGCACTTGCCCAAACGCCAGGATAACCGCCACCGCCAGGTACGCCGCCTGGAATGGAGACATTACTGCCGCCAAGAGCCCGTCGGTTGGCCGCAGCCTGCTCTTCTCGCAACTTCGCTACCTCAGAATTACGCTTCTGAGCCAGCGCCGCGTAGTTATTCTGATCGTTCTTCGTATCAGTAATCAGTTTTGCCTTCTCAGACTGCTTAGCTGCCATCGCGTTGCGCTGCAATTCTTGGTCGCGAAGTGTATTCTCGACAGACTTCTTATTCTCTTCCAGCTTTTTCTGCAAAGACTTAATTTCTTTGATCTTATCATTCAATGAAGTTTTCAAAGAATTACGCTGTTCTTGCTTATCGATGTAATCGCTAATGTTTTTTGAGCTAGCAAGCATCTCCAACGGCGAAATCTGATCATCAACATACAAATCCGCCAAAATTCGCCCCATCGCTTTACGATTGTGCTTAATTAGCTCTTCGTTCTTTTTTATCTGATCATTAAGGCTATTAATCTTCTTTTGGCTATCAGAAATCTGTGTCTGAATAGCTGATATTTGTCCATTTATCTTATCAAGTTCCGCCTGTAAACTATCAGCCATCTCACCCAAGCGCGAAGCCTCAGAATTATAATTGTCTGCTTCTTGTTGTTTTGCCTGAATTTCGGCGTTATAGTCGCGAGCTAATACGTGTGATGCCAAGCCAAAAATGCTCGATCCAGCGAGCAATGCAGACATCGCCACCAGAGACGCTCTGCTGACTAGTGATGCCGAAACTGGTGTGGTGGACCGTAGTTTCATACGTCTATGTTAGCATAAGCATAATCAGTATGTCAAGGACTTTTACAACTTAAGATATTTGCGAGTTGCCACCCAGGATGATGCTACGCCAATTGCCGCGCCGACCAGAATCATACTCAAGAAAACCAGCACGCCGTACATTTTTAGATGATTCAAAAGATTATCGATAGGAATTCCATACTTCACCATCGGATCATGTGCAAGGATTAGCAAGCCATACCCAACCACCGTTGCGATAATTGCCGCGATAAATCCGTACATTACAGCCTCAACGATAAACGGACCTCTGATGAAACTGCGTTCTGCGCCAATCAACTTCATCATCTCAATCTCGTCCTTGCGGTTGAAAATTGCCATGCGAATAGTATTAAAGACCACAAGCGAAGAAATCACCACGAAAATAACTGTAGCGATTGACCCGCCAATACTCGCCAATCTCACCCAATTACCAACTGTTTTAATAGCCTGCTGGCGTTCACCTGAGAATGACGGCTCCCTGTTAGGGTCTTTATATTTCTTATATAAATCATCAGTTTTAACAAAATTATTTAGTGATTGCTGATTATTCAGTTCCTTCACGGAAACACGAAGCGTTGCCGACATCTCATTACTAGACTCGCGAATCGCCTCAAGCGTATCTGGATTGTCCTTATATTGCTCGGCTTGCTTTTCACGCGCTTCTTCCGCGGAAATATACTTAACGCTATCGACATTATCTAATTTTTCAATTCGAGATTTAATCGTTTTAATCGTTTTTTCTGGCGTGTCGCCCTTTAAGTAAATTGACATATCGGCACGCTTGGAGACATTTGAAACAGTATCAACCAAAACCTGACGCGCTGATAATGTTATAAACACGATAATCAACGTGACGCTCATCACCGCAGTCGCAGCAATTGTCAGCCAGGCATTACGGCTGAAGTTATTGATACCATATCGACACATCCTAACAAAAGTCAACCAACCTCGTCGACGCTGACGTATACGGATAGTTTCTTTGTTCTTGTTGGATTTACTAGCTGATTTCATTACTGTTTATAACTCCCTCTCGCCTGATCAGAGGTGATTTTACCATGATCAATTGTAATAACGCGTCGCTTCAATTTATTAACAATCTCCACGTTGTGAGTCGTCAAAATAACCGTCGTGCCATACTTGTTAATCTTTTCCAGCAAGCGAACAATATCCCAACTGTGTTTCGGATCCAAGTTTCCAGTCGGCTCATCGGCAATCAGAATCTTCGGCTGACGCACCACCGCACGCGCAATCGCTACACGCTGACGTTCACCACCAGAAAGCTGATGAGGAAAATGCTTTTCCTTCCCCTTAAGACCAACCAACTCGATCACCTTCGGCACAGTCGCCTTAATTTCCCGATTTGTCATTCCAGCAATTTCCAGCGCAAACGCCACATTTTCAAACACCGTTCGATTCGGAAGCAGCTTAAAATCCTGAAAAACCACGCCAATTTTCCGACGCAACAGCGGAATATGTTTGTCCTTCAAATTGTCATAATCAATTCCGCCAACCACAATTTTTCCAGAGCTCGGCTTTTCTTCGCGAGTCAAAAGCTTCAAAAGTGTCGATTTGCCAGCACCCGACGTGCCAACAATAATCACAAATTCACCAGCGCCAACATGAATGCTTGCTCGATTCAGCGCCGGCTTGTTACTTTTTCCGTAGTTCTTTGTTACCCTATCTAACAGAATCATTACTAGTATTATAACATAAGCTAAATATTTTTAGAATTAGCATTTTGTTCTAAATACGCCGTAATGAATTCGTCAATATCTCCATCCAAAACACCCTGAGCGTTGCGATTTTCGTGCTTTGTGTGCGTATCTTTAACTAGCGTATATGGATGCAAAACGTAATTTCTAATTTGACTACCCCAGTTTGCCGATTCGCCAGCCCTGAGATCAGATAAAGTTTCGGCGTGTTGTTCTAATTTCATCGCTAACAATTTTGACCGCAGAATCTTCAGCGCCGTTTCTTTGTTCTGAATCTGCGAGCGCTCATTCTGAATAGCTACCGTAATTCCTGTCGGCTCATGCGTCACTCGAA
>UNSP01000045.1 GCA_900556355.1 Candidatus Saccharimonadota bacterium
TTGTCTTATTCATTCGCAAAGCATCCAGAGGCTTTTAATAAAGTTTATGTAGCTTTGGTTTCGGCTGGTGAAACGTCAGGTACAATGGATGATTCGCTTAAGAGGTTAGCTGCTCAGCAGGAAAAAGACGCTGCTATGATGAGTAAGATTAGAGGTGCTATGATGTATCCGTCAATTGTCCTGGTAGTGATTATCTTAGTTATCGGATTTATGTTGTTCACGGTTGTTCCGCAAGTTGAGGGTCTGTATCGTGACTTAAATAAGGAGTTGCCATTTGTGACTCTTGCGATGATTAAAATGGCGAACTTTTTTAGTAGTCTTTGGTGGCTTGTTATATTGGCAATGATTATCGGCGGTTATTTCCTAGCACAATATTTGAAAACTGAGCAGGGAATTAGGACTAAAGACATCTTTAAGCTCAATGTCCCGCTATTTAAAGGAATGTTTAGGAAAATGTACATGGCACGATTTGCCAGGACTAGTCAAGTTCTTCTGAGAACTGGCGTGCCAATGCTTGATATGCTTCGTATTACGGCTGACGCTGTTAATAACGTGATTATTAGTGAAAGCATACTTCGCGCATCGGATAAGGTTAAAGGTGGCAAGGCGCTCTCAGCTTCTTTATCTAATGAAGATTATTTCCTAGCAATGGTGCCGCAGATGATTAAAATCGGTGAGCAATCGGGTAAGATTGATGAGATGATGGGCAAGACCGCTCAAGTTTATGAAGATGAGCTTGATGAGGAAATTCACGCTTTGTCGACGGCGATAGAACCAGTCCTAATGGTCTTCTTAGCTATAGTTGCTGGTACGATGGTGTCGGCTATCTTGCTTCCAATATATGGTTTGGTCGGTAATATTAATATTCGCTAGACTGACTTATATTTTTAGTGTATTATAAACGTAAGCATTTTTTGCGTAAATATAGGTAAACCATAGAAAGGTGGGAAATCTAATGACAAAAAACGATAATAAAAAAGGATTTACAATCATCGAGGCTGTTCTAGTCTTGGCTATTGCTGGACTTATCTTTGCGATGGTATTTATCGCATTGCCAGCTTTGCAACGTAGCCAGCGTGACCAGTCAAGGAAGAACGACGCTTCAACAGTTGCTGCAGCTATTACCAATTGGAACGCAGCTAACCGCAACGGCGGCACATTTAACGAAGAATCTCTGCGCAAGTATGTCGACAAGCTTGATCAATACGACAAATCTTCAGAATTAAAAGTTGCTACACCTGGCGCTTCAATGTCAGTCGCTGGCAATGAAGTCAAGGTTATGCGTGGCAAGAAATGTCCTGCCAGCATGCCAGCTCCATCTGCTGACGATCCAGCAAACATAACTTTGCAAAACGGATCTTCACGCAATGCAGCAGTCGTAGTTCTACTGGAGAATAACGGTTCTCAAAAGCAATTGTATTGCCAGGATGTATAATCCATAGATAAATTACAAATCAGCCTCGGTATGGGGCTGATTTTTTTATGGTTTTTTGTTAACATAAGAAGTATGATTAAGTTTGTACTAGTGGGATTTTTAGGGGCTATTTTAGGCAGTTTCGCCGGAGCACAAATTTGGCGCTTGCGGGCTCGTCAATTGATGGAAGATAAAAAAGCCGGAGAAAAAGTTGACCAAAAGGAACTAAAGAAATTATCTCCATTGATAAAAAAAATTTCCAAAGATAGATCTCGCTGTTTATCTTGCGGACATGAGCTTAAGTGGTACGATTTGATTCCTGTGGTAAGTTGGGTCGCTGGATTGGGACGGTGCAGATATTGCAAAGCATTTATCGGTTGGACGGAAATCTTGCTAGAACTAGTGATGGCTGGATTATTCGTTGCATCCGTGGCTTTTTGGCCTGGATCATTGACGGATATCTGGCAAGTCGCGTTGCTGGTCTTGTGGTTGGCAAGTTTGGTACTGCTGGCGATTTTATTTGTCTATGACCTCAGATGGCTACTTCTTCCAGATGTAATTAATATTCCGTTTATCATTCTTGGTGCTATTTTTGCGGGAATAAAAGTATGTCTAGCTGGCGATTTCTCAAAAAGCTTGATGACGTTATTTGGGTCGATTGCGATTCTGAGCGGAATATATATGGTGCTATATTTATTCTCGAAATATCGTTACGGGGAAGATAAAACTTGGATCGGTTTTGGTGATGTTAAGCTTGGACTTGGATTGGCTCTATTCTTGGGAAATTGGCTTTTGGCTTTTGCAGCTTTATTTATCGCAAATCTTATCGGCACGCTTCTTGTCTTGCCATCAATGATGCGAGGAAAATTGCAAGCAACTTCACGGATATGCTTCGGCCCATTGCTTATCGTAGGGTTTTTACTCGCTTGGTTCTTTAGCCGACAAATTTTAGAGTGGGGCTTTCTTATTGTCTAAGTAAAAAGCGCTTATGTTATAATGGAGAAGTGATGGGCAATAAACAAAAAGGTTTTACTATAATTGAAGTGATTTTGTTTGTGGCTATTTCTGGCTTGCTGACCTCTATGCTGATGGTTGGCGTAAGTATGTCAATTAATCGTCAGCAATATCGCGATTCGGTGCAGTCTTATGCTGGTTTTTTGCGAAATGAGTACTCGAAGGTGGTCAATGTTGAGAATGAGCGATCTAAGGGTACTTGTCCAATTGAGGGCTCTGATGGTCGAGCTGAAACTCTACGCGGCCAATCTGATTGCGTGATTGTCGGTCGCTATATTACCACTGAAGGTTCTCTGGGCTCGACGGACGGTAATCTGTACAAAACTTATCCAGTTTATGCCTATAGATCAGATAAGGGTAGCGCGTGGACTTATAAACGTGGCGCTGAGTCTGACAAATATATTGTTAATTGGCAAGCAAAAACTAGGTTTTCTAACCAAGCCAAAGATAGTGCGTATATTTCTATTTTGATGTACCGCCACCCAGAGACGGGGCAGTTGGATATTAGGACTGACACGAGCCGATTCGGTGACAATTTAACTGATTTCGTCAACAATAAAAATAGCGCTGGAGTTGTGCAATCTGCTGGCGAGCAGCGTCAACAAAGGGAAATTTGTGTTTATGATGACGGTTGGTTGCCGGGAGAGAGATTATCTATTTTTCTACGATCGCATGCAGGTTCTGCTGATGCTGTAGTTATGGGTAATGCTACGGGAGGTTGTGCTGATGCGTAAGTTTAACAGAGGTGACACACTTGTCGAAGTGTTGCTTGGAGTAACCATTTTTAGCCTAGTTGCCGTTATTGCATTAGAAACCATGAACCGCGGGATGGCTATTGCTCAGTATTCTTTAGAGACGACATTGGTTCGTCAACAGGTTGACGCTCAGGCTGAAATGCTAAGATATGCGCATGATATGAAAAATGATACTTGGAAGAAATTGGTAGACAATAATTCGGTGAGCGTTTCTGTTGTTAATGACAATGAAGGAAACTTGGGTGTTGAAAAATGTCCTGATGATTTTTCTACGAAAGAGTTTACATTGGCTGCGACGCCTTCGCTCGCTTCGAAGATTAGTATATTGAACAATCCTGGAGATTATAAAGCGGCAGAAACATACGCGCGGGTTGATAGCGATACTAAAAAAACGTATGGAATATCAGTTAGATTGGTTAAGCCGAGTACGGTCACTGGAAGCAGGGATAGTAACAAGTACGATGCGTACATAAAAGCGTGCTGGATGCCTGTTGGTAGCAAAATGCCGGCAACCATTGGTACGATTGTGAGGTTGTATGATTCGGGGTTATAAAAAAGGATTTACACTTATTGAATTGATGCTCGCCATGAGTTTTATCTCTGTTCTTTTGTTGTCGATTGCGATGGTGGGTATTCAAGCGGGAAAAATGTATAGCAGAGGTATTGTACTTCGTGATGTTAATCAAGCGGGGCGAGATATTTCAGATACGATTCGACGCGATTTTCTTCAGGCGAATGCTGAAAAGATTGACGCTACTGGCTTGAGGGTGCCGAATAATAGCGATTGGTCAACTGGTCGGCTTTGTCTTGGCTCTCATTCTTATGTGTGGAATAATCCGAAGTATTTGGACGATCCTAGCTTGTTGGGCGGAAATAGTCTATTTAAGGTTGATAGTAAACCTGTTAATTTGGTGCGTGTAGTTGATGCAGATAGCGGATTATGTAAAAAAGATGCTTCTGGCAAATATCCGGAAACCGTCGATCTTGCAAAATCATCCAATTTGCTCAGGTCTATCGACAGCGGTGATGGTTCAATTGGCGTACACGAAGTTACGTTAGAAAAGGTTACCTCAGATAATTCAAGAGAGGCGCTGTATAAATTGACTTTTACTCTGGGGACGAGCAAGATGAGTGAAATAAGGAATTCTTCCTGTAAAGCTCCGACTGA
>UNSP01000046.1 GCA_900556355.1 Candidatus Saccharimonadota bacterium
GCTATTTATAGTCTGATTCCGGATTTTGGTGTTAGCGTCATTATCTTTACGATTATTGTAAGACTTTTACTTTGGCCGCTAATTAAGAAACAGCTTCATCAAGCAAAGGCAATGCGTAAAATGCAGCCAGAGCTAGTGAAGATCAAAAAACAGTACGCGAAAAATCCACAAATGCGTAACCTAGCGATGGTGGAGCTTTATAAAAAACACAACGTCAGTGCCTTTGGTTCAATTGGCGTTATGATTATTCAGCTACCAATTTTGATTGCGATGTATCGAGTGGTGCAGATTTTCGTTTCTAGCCGCGCCGACTTAGGAAAATATGTTTATGATTTTATGAAAAATCTGCCGGTTGCTAATAATCTAGTAAATAATCCGGATCAATTTAATCAGAATTTCCTGGGAATTATAGATTTGACACAACACGCAATATCAAAGAATGGAATTGTTGTTGGCTTAGTTATTTTGGCGGCAGTTGCGGCATATTTGCAATATTTAACTTCAAAACAATTGTCACCCCAATCTGACAGCAATCGTAAATTACGCGACATTTTAGCTGAGGCTGGCGATGGAAAAGAGGCGGACCAGGCGGAAGTAAATGCTATTATGACGCGAAAAATGATGAAATTTATGCCAGTAATGATGTTCTTTGTGATCGTATATTTGCCGGCAGCTTTGGCGCTTTATTTGACGACAGCTAGCGCCGTGGGATATCTCCAGAACTATATCATCTTCAAGCAAGACTCTAAAGAGATGCAAGAAATTGCAGATAAAAAATCATCCCAAAAATCTAAAGCATCGACAAAAATTGACAAACGTGTTAAAAAGGCTACAGAGGCCAGGGTAACTCGAATCAAGGCTAAGGATTAAGGAGGATTTATGGACCAAATTGAAACAGTTGAATTTGTAAAAAAATATTTAGAGGATTTGCTAACGTTCTTTGACTTGAATCTGGAAGTTTCAGTAAAAATCGAAGATGGAATTGTTGTAGCTTCAATTCCACATAGCGAGCGAAGTAGTATTTTAATTGGTAGAAATGCGGAAACATTGCGTAGTATTCAGAACCTTTTGTCGACAGCTCTTCATCATAAAGAAGCGTCAACTGTTCGGGTGAATTTGGACATTGCGGACTATAAAAAGCAGCACGCTGAAAAAATTGCCGAAAAGGCGCGCGGCTGGATTGAAGAAGTCCGACGAACTGGCGAGTCAAAGGTGGTGGATTTGAATGCTGCTGATCGCTGGACAGTGCATCACTTGGCTGGTGAATATAGCGATATTGATACGCATTCTGAGGGTGAAGGTCGCGAACGACGTCTGATTATTAGCCAGAAGAGTTCTTAGTGTCTTTAAAGACTATTCTGGAGTACAGAACGTAATTCCAAACGAGGCTGACTACCGTGGCGGCTAGTTTGCTAATTAATAGGGCAAGTGATTTATTTAATCCGAAGTTTATGAATATCGGTGTAATGATGGCGATAATAATTGTCTGAATTACCCATAAACCAAATAGTGTAACTGCGGCGAATAAAAGAAATTGTTTTTTCAAGTTTTGGGATGTTGACTTGAAAGTATATTTTTTATTTGCAAAAAATGAGAACAAAAAGGCAACGAATGTTGATATGAAATTAGCAAACTCTTTTGGGATATTTAAGAAGATTGTTAGGGTGAAAAGTATGCCAAAATCTAATGCCGTATTAGTACTGCCAACGATAAGGAATCTTAATTTATCGGCGTGTTTTTTTAATATTTCCTGCATGATACTCCTCCATTAAATATAATGGCCTGTTTTTTGTTTCAATAAATATCCGTCCTACATATTCACCAATTATACCTAGGGATAATAGCTGAACTCCTCCGAGAAACAGGATGACTGCCATTAAGGAAGAATAGCCAGCTCCGGTGGAAACTCCGAACAAAGGGCGAACTAAAAGATAAATAATCCAGACAAAAGCAATAAACGAAATAATGAAGCCGAAAATAGTTGCCATGCGTAGCGGTGTGGTAGTAAAGCTGGTAATTCCGTCAATTGCCAAGTTAAGTAGTTTTCGATAATTCCACTTGGTTTGACCAGCTAATCTGGGATCGCGATCATAAAATATCTCTTTTTTCTTATATCCAATCCAGCTGAAAATTGCTTTTGTGTTGCGCTGAGATTCGCGGAACTTTTGCAAAGCTTCAATACATCGGCGATCCAGTAAGCGAAAATCTCCAGTGTCGACCTGAATGGGGATGTTGGTCGATTTTTGCAATATTCTGTAATACCATTGGCTGGTTTTTTTCTTCAGCCAGGTTTCACCTTGTCGATTGTTGCGGCGAGCATAGACGTCATCGTAACCATCTTCCCAATACGAAATCATTTCCTGAATGAGCTCTGGCGGGTCTTGTAAATCTGCATCGATAATCACCAGAGCGTCACTTTTTACGTGGTCAATTCCAGCTATCATGGCAATTTCCTTACCGAAGTTTCGCGATAAATTTATATAGCTAATTCGAGAATCTTTTTTCGATTGCTCGGCTATGATTGAAAAAGATTTATCGGTGCTGCCGTCGTTTATGAAGAGAAATTCGAATTGATAATTGGGTGTGTTTTTTGTAAATTCGTCCAAGCGCTTAAATAATTGCGGTAAAACGGACTCTTCATTGTAGACAGGAATGAGAAGGGTGATGGTTTTCATAGTATAAATATATTATTTTATTCTGAAAAAATGCTTAAATTTTAATAATCCAGTTTGATTTGGCAGCGGCCCATCGTGGATAATATTACGAATATAGTCGACGGAAACCTTACGATTTTTTTGGATATAAAAACGTTTTTTATAAGCTGCTGGTTTGTGAATAATTGATGCTAAAGCACCCTTGAATGCGGGCCAACCGTTGCCGTGGCGAATTGCGCTGGCAAAAATCAACCAATATGTCAGTAAAAATCGTATGCCAATATACCAAAATAGTTTACCTGGAACATTTTTGATGAAGACTAATGGTAAGTTTTTGAAAGTATTATAAACAGCTAATCCGGGAACTTTTTTACTACTAGCGCCAACTTTATGATAAGCGATAGCCTTGGGCGTGAAGCGAACTTTCCAGCCGGCTAATTGTGCTCGGAAGCTTAAATCGACATCCTCATAATACATGAAGAAATCTTCATCAAACATATCTATATTATCAAAGATTTTTGCACGATAAATGGCTCCACCACCAGTCGCTCCAAATATTTCTCCAGACTTAGCTGGCGCGTTTTTTATTGGCTCATCACGATTTCTTGGTCCAGGAAGTCCCCAGGTTGTATAAAAATCACCAGTTGTGTCAAGAGTCTTGCCGTCTCGCCTTTGTAAAATTCCAGTTACAATACCGCACTGTGGGTATTTTGATAATTGATAAGTGAGAGATTCGCACCAATTTTTATCAGCTATCGCATCCGGATTAAGTACACCAATATATTCAAAGTTGTTTTTTAGAGCATAGATTAATCCTGTATTAATTCCTCCCGCGAATCCTAGATTATCTGAGTTTTTGAGCAAAATAATCTTTTCTTTTTTATGCGACGATATATATTCTTCAAATACGGCAACAGAATTGTCGCTACTATTATTATCTACTATAACAATAGTAGGTTTTAGGGTTTGTTTTATTAATGAATCGACGCACTCTATGGCGTCGTCGGATCCATTCCAGTTAAGAACTATAATTGCAAGTCTATTCATAATGTTCTTTTTGTATTGTATAATAGGTGATGTATATTATGAAGTGGCTAGAAGTTTTTAATAGGAAAAACAGGATTCTCTTAAGGGAATTAGTTATTACGGATTTTAAATTGAGATATCAGGGTTCTGCTCTCGGATATGTATGGAGTGTTCTTAAGCCGCTTTTTCTATTTTCGATATTGTATGTAGTTTTTGATAAATTTTTAGGAGTAGGAAGGAATATAGAACATTTTCCAGTGTATTTATTGCTGGGGATAATTTTATGGAACTTCTTCGTAGAAGCAACTAATCAAGGGCTAAACTCTATAGTAGGTCGAGGTGACCTACTTAGAAAGATTAATTTTCCTAAATATATTGTTGTAATTTCTGGCACTGTATCTTCATTGATAAATTTGCTGTTTAATATGATAGTGGTGCTTTTATTTGTGTTAGTAAATGGAGTTCAATTATCATGGATGTCGTTATTAATCATACCACTAATAATTGAACTGTATATATTTGCTTTAGGGGTGGCTTTTTTCTTGTCCGCTCT
>UNSP01000047.1 GCA_900556355.1 Candidatus Saccharimonadota bacterium
AAGGGTATTACTTAACTTTAACATATAAAGGGAAGTATAAAAATAATAAACATTATATTAATAAGATGTTTAAATATATAGAAGAAAAAGGATACAAAATTATATCTGACCCTATAGAAATATACAAAATTGATATTCATGAAACTGAAGATATAAATGAATTTATTACAGAAATACAAATTCCAGTTGACATAAACCACAATAAAAATGATTAAATTTATTATGATATAATAAGTTAGAGGTATTAAGTTATTAAAAATAGGAGGAGTAAAATGGCAGGAAATTTATTTGGAAAAATGGCAGCAGATACATTAGGATTATCAGATATAGGAAAAATAATATCGCCTAAGGATTTTGACAAAGTTGATGGTGATGATTACATAATGAATGAAGATGGGGAGAAAATCTATTTCGTAATAAAATCAAAATCAGATGAGTATGTATTCACAAATAGAGGCTTATTACATGTAGATGGGGATAGTGCAGTAAGTAAAAAAAGGGTAGTAAAGAGACATGACTTTTACTATGAAAAAGTACATTCAGTAACATTAGAAACTGCAGGTACTATAGATTTAGATATAGAAATAAAATTTAGTTTTGGAAATAATTCATTTAGTATAGATGTTGATAAAAAGCAATTAGAACAATTGAAAGATTTATATAAAGCATTAGTTGAGATAGGAAGAATACAAGGAAAAAATAGTACATCTATTGAAGATGGTATGAATAGTCTTAAGATGGCAAATGAAGCAATATCAAGAAGTTCACTACAAGGAAATGCATCAGAAATAGTAAAGGAGTTAACGAATTTTAACTTTAATTGGATGCAGAATATAAGAAATGAATACAACAACAAAGATTTTGGATATGTTTTTGAAGCAAATTCCTGACGGCAAGAAAATGGCGGCTGGAATTGGCCTAAGTCAAGAAGAAGCTTTATTTAAGCTGTAGGACTTGCCGAATGCCAGAACTACCCGAAGTTGAGACAGTTCGTCGCGGTTTGGCGGATTTGCTGCCAGGTCAGGCTGTTGTGCGAGCGACAGTATTTGATTCGCCAAAAAGCTTTCCGAATTCACCCACAGACGTTCAGCAATTTTTATACGGTGCGCATGTAACGGCGGTGCGACGTCGCGCAAAAGTACTGATGATTGATCTTGATACGCGTTATTCGCTGGTGATACATCTTAAGATGACTGGACAATTGATCTTTCGTGGGGCTAATAGTTTTGCTGGCGGTCATCCGAATGATAGTTTGATTGGTGAATTGCCGGATAGATCGACACGAGTGCAAATTGATTTTGCGGATGGTTCGCACTTGTTTTTCAATGATCAGCGTAAGTTTGGTTGGATGAAATTGATGCCGACCGATGAGATAGAAAATTTGCCATTTATGCAGAAAGTTGGGCCGGAACCGCTCGATAAAAAAACCGAGGCGGGCGACTTTATTAAGCGAATTCGTCGTCGGCAAAATTCGATGATAAAGCCAGCGTTTCTTGATCAGTCGGTAATCGCTGGAGTTGGCAATATTTACGCTGATGAAGCTCTGTGGGCTGCGAAAATTCACCCTCAGACGCGCGTCAAAAATGTTAGTGATGACCAATTGGAAGATTTGTTTAACGAACTGCGCCAGATTTTGCAATTGAGCATTGATCAGGGAGGCTCGACGGATAAAAATTATGTTGACGCTGAAGGCAGGAAGGGCAATTATCTGTCGTTTGCACATGTATTCCGTCGGGAAGGTCGGCCGTGCCATCGACATCCTGATCAAGAGATTGTAAAGATGAAAGTTTCTGGACGCGGTACGCATATTTGTCCAGTTTGCCAAGTGGAGGCGAAGTGATTTACCTTTTTTACGGCGAAAATGAATTCGAGAAACGGCAAGTAATTGCTAAGCTGATCGGCGATGAAAAAGTGGCGCGACATGATGGCGAAGATTTGACGCTGGCTGGAATGCAGGAAATAGCAATTGGACAGACGCTGTTCATGAACTCGTCGGTGTATTTGATTTCAAAACTAGGCGAAAATTCTGAGATTTGGTCGCAGCTTCCAGATGTGAAGTTTGATGATGACAGGACGATTATTTTGGTGGAAGATAAAATTGATAAGCGAACAAAAACGTATAAGTGGCTGCAGAAAAATGCCAAAGTTCAGGAATTTTCACCGCTTAGTGATCGCCAAAAACCGCAGCTTTTAAAGTGGTGTGTAGCGGAGGCGAAGGTTCGCGGGTGTGAATTAACGAATCGTCAAGCAGAGATAATTGTTGATCGTTTGGGATTTGATCAGTTGCGACTGAGCAACTTTTTGGATCAATTGGCGCTGGCGGAAAAAGTGACGGATGATTTAATTGACAACTTCATACCTCTGGCGAGGACGGAGAATGTGTTTGATTTGTTCGTTTCGGCGCTGGCGGGTGATTATGATAAGGTTCACGATATAATTAGCTATTTGGAGTCGGAAAGTGGCGTTGATGGCGCTTATCAAACAATGGGGTTGCTTGCCTCGCAGGCAACTAACTTGACGGCGTTGGTTTTGGCTGATGGCGACAGTAAGTTGGTGGCTTCGGATTTTTCGGCTAATCCGTATGTTTTACGAAAATTGGCATCTTCAGCAAAAGGTGTCGATAAGAAAAAACTGAAAAGGATAAATGACGCGCTACTTCGGGCGGACTTACAAATGAAAACAACTTCTGTAAATCCGTGGCTGCTTGTGGAGGCGGCGCTGGTTGGAATTGGAAAATAAAAATACCCCAGTTAATTCCGGGGTATTTTCTAGTAATCTTTACAGATTATTTTTCAGATTTCTTAGCAGCTGGCTTCTTTGCTGGAGCTTTTTTAGCGACAGTTTTCTTTGCAGTTGCTGGCTTTGCAGCTGCTTTTTTAGCAGCTTCTAATGTAACACCTGCTTTTTTAGCAATTTTGCTTAATGCGCTCTTTCGGCGAGCAGCAGTGTTTTTCTTAATCAAGCCTTTTTTAACAGCGGTGTCGATTTCGCTTTGTGCTGCAGCAAGAGTTTTTGCGCTTGGTTCTGCAGAGAAAGCTTTAACAGCAGTCTTAATGTCTTTTTTAATGCTGATGTTTCGCTCGCGGCGCTTTAAGGTTTGTTTAGCACGCTTGATGGCGGATTTGATGATTGGCATGTTTCTCCTTTACCTCTATAGATTTGTATCGCTAATCAGGAAGAATTATACAGAAAATAGCATAAATTGTAAAGAGGCGGCTTAGATATTGACTTTATGGTGCTGCTTATGGTATAGTGATGCCAAGCGTAATTACAAAAAACAAACATAGGAAAAATCATGTCAAACGGATCAGCAAAGCAAAAAGTAATCCAGAGTATCAAGGATGTAACTAATATTTTAGTGACGGTGAGTTCTAGCCCGTCAGTCGACGAATTGTCGGCAGCATTAGGATTGACGATTTTCCTCAATAAACTAGGGAAGCACGCTACGGCTGTGTTTAGTGGCGACATTCCGCCAGCAATTACGTTCTTGAGCCCTGATAAGACGTTTGAGCAGACCGCAGATTCTTTACGTGATTTTATTATTGCTTTAGATAAAGAGAAGGCTGATCATTTACGCTATAAAGTTGTTGATGACGCGGTAAAGATTTTCATTACGCCATATCGTACGACAATTACCGATAAAGACTTGGAATTTTCACAGGGCGATTATAACGTTGAGCTAGTTCTGGCGCTAAATGTTGAAAATAGTGAAAGTATTGATACGGCTTTGACTGCGCACGGTAAGATTTTACACGATGCTACGGTTGTGGCTATAACAGCGGGCGACGTAAAGAGTGGCCTGGGCTCTGTTGATTGGCACGAATCTAATGCGAGTGGTGTGAGTGAAATGGTTGTTGAGCTTCTTGATGACCTGAAGACGCCGAAGGTGACTTTGGACGAGCAGATGGCGACGGCTTTGCTTACGGGAATTGTGGCGGTAACTGATAGGTTTAGTAATGGAAATACATCATCAAAGGTTATGACCACGGCCGCAGAACTTATGGCAGCTGGCGCAAATCAGCAATTGGTGGTTTCAAAGATTGCAGAGGGCGAAGTAGAGGACAAGCCGCAGAAGATTGAAAAGATCGAAGAAAAATCTCCAGAAAAAGAAGAAGCTTCAGAGGATAAAACGCATCTAAAGAAAAGCACAGCGAGGAGGAAAACAGTATGGCGGATTTTGTATCGCA
>UNSP01000048.1 GCA_900556355.1 Candidatus Saccharimonadota bacterium
TAACATAGGCAATTAATTTATATTTCGAATTAAACGCTGTAAAAACATATAATGCCACATTTTTGCCTAAAATTCATTGACATTTTATTCTATTAGTGATATATATATTAGCTTTTGCTCAAAGTTTTCGATAAAGGGCAGAAGTCGCCCTTTAGCTTTGAGCAAGCTTTCTCTCGGAAGGAGAGAACAATGTACAGAGAGCGCTCTATGACGACAACCATCATCATGGTTGTCGTCTGGATGGTGAACCTCGCGGCCTCCGCGATCGCCATGGTCCTGCTCGCCGCTTTGCTTCGCGGGACAGGCGCGGCATGGATGCCCGAAATCACCTTCTGGCAGGCCGTCCTGATTCGCTTGATCTTCAAATCCCTCCTTTGGGACGCGCTCAAGGTGACACCCAGAGACTGAAGACTCACAAGGGCTCTGCCCGCCGAAAATAGCTCGCCGAATGCGTTCAATCTGATTGAGACAGTTACTTGTTTCTCGGATTGAAAGATCCGCATTCAGCTTGAGCTCGTTCGGCGGGCTATTTTCATTGATATTATGTTATTCCCACCTAAACAACTTAATCGCGGCGATGTAGATAACGACAACCCAAGCAGCAACAGCGCCGATTTGCGGCAGAATTTCGATGAGGCTAGCCTGCTCGGTCATAATCAGGCGGAAGCCATCCACAACCGGCGTCATTGGGATAAATTGCGTTACGCCGCGCAACCATTCTGGAAAGAGGAATGCCGGAAAGAATGCTCCAGACAGAAACATCATCGGGAAAGAAATCAAATTAGACAGAGGAGCTGATTGATTTTCGTTCTTCGCCCAACCGCCGATTAATAATCCTAAACCCACCATCATCATCGCCGAAATCACCGACATCAATGAGAACAGTAGCCAATCGCCGCGCATATTGAAATGGAACAGCAGCATGCCGACAACAATCATCATCGTCAAACTGAGCAGCGAAATAATCGTGTAGTGAATCGCCATAGAAATAATCAGCTGCCCCGAGGTGAATGGCGCTGCACGCAGCCGTCGGTAGGAGCCGCGCTGTTTTTCGGCTGGCATTTGATTGGCCAGACCAAAGATGCCCATACTCATCAAGCTAAACGCCAGCAGCCCGGTAAAGGTATAATCAAACGACTTCAGCTGCTCGTCGCCGACCGCTTTACCCGCAGCCTTGAGCGGTGCCTCTGGCTGGCCCAAATGCTTATTTATTTCATCAGCAATTTGGTTCATCACCGCTGTCAGAGCGCTACCAGTTTGCTCGGAGCCTTTGGCGTACAGCACGTTGATTGTACCAACCGGGCGAGCATCTCTGCCCTCGCCCTTCACTTTGCCAAAATCGCTTGGTAGTTCAATGATACCGTTCAGTTCCGAACGCTTGAGCTTCTCGCGAGCCTCGTCCATATCCTTGACATCTTTGATTTTAAGAATCGAGTCTTTGGCATTGTCTTTGGCGCCTTTGACGAAGTTTTTAGCAAATTCTGTCTGCGAATTGTTGACAATTGCAATATTAAAACTGGTCGAATCATTACTAAAAACCGACCCGAACACTAATAGAAAAATCAGCGGAAAAAGAAAAGTGAAAAATAGCGCCATTTTATCCCGAACGAAACGCTTTTGCTGAGCGCGAACTTGCCCGAATATTCCAATCCAATATTTTTTCATATTAATCCCGAATTGCCTTTCCTGTTAAATCAATAAACACATCCTCTAAGTTGGCCTGCTCGACAACTTGTTCCTTCTTAAAACCACGTGCCAATAATTGCTGAATGAGATTATGCGGCGTATCAATTGTGATAATCTTACCGCTATCCATAATTGCCAGACGATCACACAATAATTCCGCCTCGTCCATATAATGCGTCGTCAAAAGAATCGTAATTCCCTCGTCGCGAATTTCCTTAATCAAATCCCACAAATTTCTACGTGCCTGCGGATCAAGCCCCGTGGTCGGCTCGTCCAGAAACAACACTTTCGGATTATTTACCAATGTCGAGGCAATCGCAAAACGCTGTTTTTGACCACCAGAAAGCTGCTCGACGTAATTCTTAGCCTTTTCCGTCAATTGGACCTTAGCGAGCAGCACCTCGGTATCAACCGTCCGACCATATAAACTACCAAACATTTTCAATTGTTCGCGCAAAGTTAGTTTGTCATAAAAAGCCGTCGACTGAAGCTGAATGCCAATTATATTCTTAATGTCCTTAGGTTTCTTAGCGACATCTATGCCGTCAATTGTAGCCACGCCGCCGTCAATTGACCTGAGCGCTTCCAGCATTTCCAACGTTGTTGTTTTGCCCGCGCCGTTAGGACCAAGAATCCCAAATATCTCGCCCTTTTTAACTTCAAACGACACGCCGTCGACCACGTTATTTCCATCATAAGTTTTAACGAGTTTATCGACTTTTACAATTGGCTCAAGTTCCACTCCACAAATTCCTCTCTGTTGTAATTTTGATTAAGCTAGTCTCTACTTATTATCAATAATAACAAAACCAAAATACTAGTGCTATACTTATAGTATGCGCATTCAGAGAAAAAAAGCAAAACCAAAATCTAAAAAACTATTTATTATCATACCATTTTTGATTTTGCTATTTTCGGCGGGGCTATTTGGGATATATTTCCTCAATCAGTCACACTCGCGACAAACGACTGCGCCATCTGACGAAAAGTATTATTTTGCCGATTCGAAATATTCTGGCATTCGCTCAAAATTTGTCACCAGAGATAACAAACGGGAAAAAGTTTCAATTGAATATCCGATCACGGAAAATGAAAAAATTAATCGCTTAATTAGCGAGTCGATTGATAAAATTGATCGCGATTTTCAAAATACGGTTTTACTGGCGACAGTGTTTGACAAGCCAATGACTGAAACAATTGGCTATCAAGTCACGCACAACACTTCAGAAGCGCTGTCAATTGTCGTCAATATTAAGCAGGATATGAATGGCGCGCATCCAGCATCAATGACGCAATTTTGGACTTTCGACAAAAAATCTGGCGAAGTTGTTGGCTTAGCTGATTTTACAGAACAGTCCGATGAAGCAGCTGAAGCAATCATGTCCGCTGCCAAAGATAATATTTCTCAGACCATCAAACAACGCCAGCAGCCAGAAATTGACCTGAATGAAATCATAAATAAAGAAGCTTTGTCTAATTTCATCATCACCAATAACGGCAATTCATTGGCTTGGCCACTCGGTCAGGCGTCGCTACTGCCATCATCTTACGGAGAATTGACAATTACCGTGCCAATTTCCTCCGTCTCTAAATATCTGCAAAACCCAACGGCTCGGAAACTAGCCAATATTCCCAAGCCACCCGAGCCAAAGCCAGCACCAGCACCAGCACCCGCTGCGCCAACACCTGCACCAACCACTGGCAATAAAGTGATTGCACTGACGTTTGATGACGGACCAGGTCCATACACCGCGCACCTACTGGACATCTTGGATCAGTATGGTGCGAAAGCGACATTTTTCTTGATTGGCAGCAAAGTTTCTGGGCAAGCTAGCGTCGTACGCAGTATACAGGCGCGTGGTCATCAACTGGGTAATCACTCGTGGTCACATCCGGAACTACCTAAGCTATCAGTTGACCAAATTGCTGGCGAAATCGACCGTACTAACGAGGCCATCAGGCAAGCCACTGGTGTCAAGCCGAGCATCTTACGACCACCTTACGGCGCGGTCAACGGCGTTGTCCTGGAACAGCTTCGCCTGCGGAATATGTCATCAATCTTGTGGTCGGTCGACACGCGGGATTGGGCTGATCGCAATAGCCAGATTGTCTGTTCACGTGCTGTCGCTGGCGCTCGTCCTGGAGCCGTCATCTTGATGCACGACATACACCAAACTTCCGTCAATGCCGTGCCGTGTATCCTCAGCTCACTGAAGCAGCAGGGGTATTCATTTGTGACGATACAACGGTTGAATTAGTCCGACTGATCAATGTCAAATAGCTTACATTTCGAGCTTGCACCACGTAGCAATTTTACCTTTGATGGCGCCACGCCAAAATGCTTCGCCAACAGTTTTACTGCTGCTGCGTTCGCCCGCCCCTCAATGGCCGGCGCCTTAGTATAAATC
>UNSP01000049.1 GCA_900556355.1 Candidatus Saccharimonadota bacterium
GGTCTTCAATGGTAATAATATGCTGTGAGCGCTCAGAATTAATTTTATCAACCAGCGCCGCCAAAGTCGTTGACTTACCGGAACCAGTTGGACCAGTGACCAACACCAAACCGCGAGGAAAATCCGCAAACGTATTAACAACCGGTGGCATACCCAGTTCAGACGCCGACTTAATTTCATTTGGAATCAAACGTAGGGCTGCAGCCAAATTGCCACGCTCATGGAAGGCATTAACTCGGAATCTCCCCAGTGTACCAAACGCAAACGAAAAGTCGAATTCCTTATCTTTTAGCAAAATCTGTCGCTGATCTTCATCAAGAATCTGAAATACCAATCTCTCAACTGCAGGCTCGTCCAATGGTTGAGTTCCGGCTGCCGGCATTAATGAACCGTCAATTCGTAGCATTGGCGGCAAACCAACTTGAATATGAAGGTCTGAAGCTCGCTTTTTAACGACTTCCTCCAACAAAATCTCAATTCGCAATTCTTGATTATTCATATTTCCTCCTTTTACGCGGTATCCGCCGCTACCCTATTAACTTCTTCTATTGTCGTTATTCCGTTCAACGCCTTCAGATAACCATCTTGACGCATCGTAATCATACCCTGTTGAATTGCCGTTCGCTGGATTTCCGCTGAAGTTGCGCGCTTAACAATCAAATTCTGAATCTCTTCAGTAATATCCATGACCTCGTACAAACCAGCTCGACCAGCATAACCGCGAGGAGTTTGCGGCGTATCTTTTCCTTTTGCCAAGGCAAACGACGCCTGCGTCGCTAGTGGCAAACTTTCATATCCCAAATCTTGCGCATATTGAGCAACCTGCTCCCTTGTTTGCGGCAATAATCCACCAACCGCCTCGCGAATTGCCTGCGTTTCCAGTGGTGATGATTGATAAATATCTCGACGGCGAGCCACTCGCCTCACCAAACGCTGACCGATAATTGTGTTAACCGTACTAGCGATAAGAAACGGCTCAATTCCCATATCCAACAAACGCGGCAGCACACCAGCGGCGGAATTTGTGTGAAGTGTTGAGAAAACCAAGTGCCCCGTTAAAGCCGCTTGAATAGCCAAATTTGCTGTTTCATTATCGCGAATCTCACCAACCATCACAATGTCTGGGTCTTGACGCAAAATTGAGCGCAGCCCAGAAGCAAACGTCAAGCCAACTTCCGCGTTCACCTGAATCTGATTGACGCCATCCATCTTATATTCAACCGGATCTTCAAGCGTCACAATATTCACAGCGTCGTCTTTAATCTCTTTAATCAACGCATACAAACTCGTTGACTTACCAGAACCAGTTGGACCCGACGTCAAAATCATACCATTTGGACGTTTAATTCCCTTCCGAATCGTTCTTAATGCACGCCCAGCGTAGCCCATATCTTCCAAATTGAAAGAACTTCCACTCTTATCAAGCAGACGAATAACCACCTGTTCACCCCAAACGACGGGAGAGATAGCAATACGAAGGTCAACCTCTTTACCTGCGACGTTAACCGCAAATTGACCATCCTGAGGAATGCGATGCTCGTCAATTTTCAGATTGGAAAGAATCTTAATACGACTAACTAACGCCGGCTCAATGCTCTTTGGGAGCTGCATTATTTCACGCAAAACACCGTCAACACGACAACGAATCTTCAAAGCCTTCTCTAATGGCTCAATATGCACGTCGGATGCATGACTCTTCACCGCGTATTCCAAAATTGTCGACAACGCTCGTGATATCGGCGAATCTTGGACAATCGTTTTAATATTGCCAGCTTCCGACAAAGACTCTTCCTGCGAAGCTTGTGCAGCCACATTAACAGATGACAAGTCAGTTTTATACTGGTCCAAGACATGGCGGACACTCTCTTCTGAAGCCATGAATACTTTTATCGGACGCTGGATGCGATTTGACAAATAGTCCACCGCCTGAACATTATTCGCGTCGATCATCGCTACCGCTAGTCGGTTCTGAACCTCGGCTAGCGGCACAGCCATAAATCTCTCAGCAACATCGGACGGTAATAGAGATAAAATATCCTGACTAATAACGCTATTCGACAGATTGACATACGGCACGCCCGAAACTTGAGCCACGCCATGAACTAATAGTTCATTATCAAGCAGTCCCTCTTCGCTAAGCAAACTAAACAGAGGTTTACCACTCTCAGAGGCACGTTTTAAGGCATCATCAATGACAGACTTCTCAATAAGCCCCTCGTTTACGAGCAGCTCGATCAACTTATCTTGGATGTCGTCCGTCAGTAAAGCCATTTACACCCCTTCTCTATTTGGCTGCATCTTGACCTACGAATATTTCAACAGTTGGATTTATCGCATTATTATTAAAAATCGCTGGATTTGGTTTTTCGACATCAGGTGATATTTCTCGAATAGTCTGTACTTTTGTGCCAGATTCTGGGACTTTTAGGAACGAGATGTTAGAGGCGACAATATAGCCGATCGCCACACCTACACCCGCGATCAATATTACCATTGCTATGTCTGTTTTCTTCATGGCTTAACCACCTTATTCTCTAATTGTATTGTTTGTGCTGGCTCGTAATAAGCGACACCTCGAACCACCAAACTCAATCTATCCTCATTTCGCTGGATTTCCACGGTCTTTAGGTCAATGACTCGAATAGACGCCTCTAACTTAGTTAACAATTCTTTCAATTTTTCAGCCGGACCGCTCACTTCCATAGTAAATGATATGGCATTTTCAGACGTTGACTCAGAGCTTTCACTATCAGATCCAGATTGAGCAACGGTCAGATTTTGAATAGTCACACCGGTGGTCGTGTCAATAAATTTATTCTTCAATGAAGCACCAAGAGCGTCGGCGTTCGCATTATCTGGCAATGCATCCAGCACCGTCTGAAGAGCATTACTTTCGCTGCTTGATTTTATAGAGTTAAGAGCAGTATTCGTGTCTAAAACTCGGATATTCTTCTTCAACTCATCAACTGATGACAAGTTTTTGTCTAGACGAGAAATCGTATTTTGCTTCTCCAGAAGAATCTTCGAATGAAATACAATTTGCTGTACTAAAAATATACTCACAACAAGCGCAATTCCAGCCAAAAATGCCGCAGAAGCCACAAAAATAAACATAGTCTTTTTTGACGAATCAATCTGTTGACGCTTGCGGATCGCAACTTCTTTATTATCGGTCGCCATTATTTCTTCTCCTGTTTTTTCGAGTTACTCTTAAACAAGCTATCTGGAATTCCCTGACGTGAGTCTGTCACATCAACCTTACCGGTTGGCGTCAATACGGAAACTGTGCCATTACTTGCAGGCGCTAGTAATTCTTCTGCGTATTCAAACGAGAACGAGAATTGCAACACTTTTTTACCTTCTGAGTTCTCTCCAAAACTAGTATCGCCATCTTTTATCTCCTTAGTCAGACTAACCTCGGAACTTTTATCGCCGTCAGTAGTCTGGACCTTCGTATTCAAGATGGTTTTCTTTAAAGTCTCTAACGCACTATAGCCATTAACCGCGCTACCCTCCAGAGTAATAGTTTTTGACCCAGGATTAACTTTTATATCCGAAAAACTAACATTATTTGGTGCAACTGGATTAACCGCCGTTACAACATCAAAGATCCTTGAATTAAGCTTCTTTCCAGAATGCTGCTCATTGATCTTTGTTAATTGATGTTGAATCGTTACAACCTTATTGAGATCTTCGACCGCCATCAATTTATCGTTTCTATCTTTAATAACTCCGTTCTGGACCGCCTCGGCTGCAATTTGGCTGCCCAAAATCAACGCCAAAACAACTACTGCCGCAATCGAAGCACCGCCCACTAAGAACGATATCGAAATAACTCGATTGCGCATAACCCGAGTCTTTAATAGCTCGCGTTTAACGTTTGGGAGAAGATTTATCTCAATCATGATATATTACTCCTTTGTGCCAGACCTACGGCAATAGCGAATTCTGAAGCAATCGGCGCCAATTGCTGTTGATCTGACTGAGAAACTTGAACACGCTGCCACGGATCTGCGGCAATTGACTGGACTCCAGTTTT
>UNSP01000050.1 GCA_900556355.1 Candidatus Saccharimonadota bacterium
GACGTCATCTAAATCTGATTCTATCAATGAGAATTCCACGGAATTTACCGTAAAAGGATCGGATGAAAATATATCTGTAAAAACTGAATATAGCCAAAAATTCATGTCTAGTAAAATAAATGAATATAGAAGTGATATTTCAGAGGTATTATTTGCCAAATATCCAGAGTTAAAATCATCTTTCATCCTCCAGAAAGAAATTATCCTAGGAAATAACGCGGACTGGTATGCGGCTAGTTATCAGAGAGGTGTCATAGATAGAAATTCCGGTGATATCTATACTGTTATTCTGAAGAAAGAAAATAACAAATGGGTGATTAAAACTAAGCCACAAATAATCAATACTATATACAACACCAAAGATATACCAGAAGATATTTTATCAGAAACAGCCTCCAGATTATCTCCGTTTTCTGCTAACTCTTAAGCGGCATAATAATGTGTGTATAGTCAGGGTTTTTTACTTGCTCGCGAATTACGCACGGCGACAATTTACCATTAAACGAAAATACGATTTCATCCGCGTCAATAATATTCAAGACCTCCGTTAGGTAGCGTGAATTAAGCGTTACTTGACCATCTGCGGATATTTTGGCTGTTGCCTCTGAAGTATTCTCGCCAAGCTCAGACGCAATCGAATGAATAGAAAGCAGGGAATTTTCCTCTGATGCGGTAATTGTAATTCCACCACCAGATTCACGCGCAAATAACGCCGCGATTTTCGTAACTCGACTAAAATCAGACTTCTTAATAACAATCTCAGTTTCCGCGGTCGCTGGAATCAATTGGCGATAATCAGGGAATTTACCGTCAATTAATCGACTAACAATTTCCATATCTCCCGTCTTAAAACAAACTTGAGAATCGTCAAAAAGAACCGTAATTTTCTTCTCATCGCCGATGCTCTTACTGACTTCTGCCAATGTAGACGCAGGAATGATCGCTGAAACTTCATTATCCGACTTTATCAGACGCTTTTCTGCCAGCCTGTAGCCATCAGTAGCAGCCAAGTATAGCGATCCTTCATAATTATGCCAATAAACTCCCGTAAGCACCGCTCGCGTAACGTCAGAGCTAACAGCCAACTTCGTTTGGACTATGGCTTTCTTTAAATCCTCAACATCAATTTCATATTGCATAGCGGTCTTTTCGTCAATTGTAGGCAGCTCAGGATATTCGTCAGCCACCGCGCCATTGATAACAGATGAAAACTTGCCCGAAGTTATATGCAAATGTTCGTTTTTGGTTTCAAGTTCCACCGGGCCGCTTGGTAGGTTTGTGATGAACTCTGACACCAATCGGGCAGGGATTGTAATGGATCCATGATCCTCAATTTTCGCGCCAATGTATTGAGTGGAAGCAATTTCCAAATTTGTTCCAGCAATCAACAATCTTCCTCCATCAGTGCGAAGTAAAATATTATTCAATATCGGTAGTTCATTACGACTTGATGCGATATCTTTTATTAGATTAAGTGCTTTTGCAAGTTTTTCTTGGGTGACTGATACTTTCATTATACTTTCCTTAATTTTTAATTAGTCTTAATAGTAATAGGTGCTGTGGAAACTGGGTAAAAAATGTGTTCAAACAGGGGTGAAGCGGTGATAAAATAGGTGGAAAACTCTGTGTGCTATTTGTGGACTTTATAGTGGATATTTGTGTATTATTCCACTGTCTGCTGATTTGCCGTTTTCTTTCCACAGATCTGTGTGCTAGTAAGTCGCCGCAAAAACACAGCATCTGCACAGCTTTTCCACAATTAATGAACATATAATTTATCCTTAATGTCGTTAATTTGCTCGCGAATACTGGCATTTGTAAGACTTTCTTTAGTAATCTTCTCAATTGAATGCATAGCGGTTGTGTGGTCTTTTCGTCCAAGCTCTTGGGCAATTTTCGGAAAACTCATTTTCAGTTCACTACGCAAAAGGAACATCGCAATTTGTCTTGGCATCGCGATAAATTTATCTCGCCTGGATGAGCACATATCTTTTACATCAATATTATAATAGCGCGCCGTCTTATCAATTATTTGTTTGGCGGTTATATGTTGCGGTCTATTGCGTTTAATATCTCCCAAAATTCCTTCAGCTGCCGCTAAATCAGGTGTGAAATTCTGCATTTCCGCATAAGCAAGCAGTCGATTCAAAGCACCTTCCAGCTCGCGAATGTTCGTCTTAAAGTTGGTTGCCAGATATTCTACGACATCGGAATCTAGTTCAGTGTTGCTGAGTTCAGCTTTTGCTTTAACGATAGCGCAACGAGTTTCATAATCGGGCATCTGAATATCAATCGCCATACCCCATTCAAATCGACTACGCAAACGATCGGTTAGAGTAGGAATACTCTTCGGCGGTTTATCTGAGCTAATAATGATTTGCTTATTGTTCTGATGAAGATCGTTAAATGTATGGAAAAATTCGTCCTGAGTTTTTTCTTTCCCAGCAATAAATTGCATATCATCGACAATCAATACGTCGACATTGCGATATTTATCAGAAAAACCTTTTTTCTTGAAACGAATAGAATCCAGAAACTCATTAACAAACGTTTCTGTAGTAATGTAAAGCACGCGCGCCGAAGATTGTTTTTTAACTATCTCGTTACCAACAGCTTGCATTAAGTGAGTTTTACCAAGTCCAGAGCCTCCGTAAAGATAGAGCGGATTATATTTTTCCCCCGGATGTGCGGCGACCGCTTGGCAGGCAGCATAGGCTAAATCGTTACTTGAGCCAACGATGAAGTTGTCAAAGGTATATCTGGGGTTAAGATTACTTGAATGAGATTTCCTCGATGGTAAAATCAGCGGCTTCGCTGGTTCTTGTTGTCCACTTTTATCAACTTCACGATTAACGCGCGGTTTTTTATTGCTAGATTCGACGTTATAAGAAATAGACGGGGCATTAATACCGTTATGAGACAAGGCTTCTAATATTTGCGGATGAAATCGCTTTTCAAGTTGAGTTCTAGCAAAAATATTCGGCGCAATTATAAGAACTTCTTTTTCGGAGATTATTTCCAATTTGGTATTTTTAAACCACGCAGTAAACGACGAAGACGATACAGTTACTTCAATCTCACCTAAAACACCCTGCCAAACCGCATGACTATCCACGAAAATTACTCCCTCAAATTCTGTTAACTGTCTTTACTATAGCAAATAAGGGGAGTTTTCCACAAGTATAACCGGAGTAGAAAGGTTACTATTCAAAACAGGGGTGGAGTTTTCCACAATTAAAATTCTCATCTGTTAAAATTGTGGAAAAATATACGTCGATAGTGGAAAAGTCATTGTCGACTTGCAAAAAGTACTGAAAGAATATATACTATTTATTGATATGCCAAAGCGAACATTTCAACCACACACCCGACACCGCGCAAAGACGCACGGTTTTAGGGCACGAGTTTCTACCAAGGCTGGTAGGATGGTTTTGAAGCGCCGCCGCCTAAAGGGCCGCGCTAAAATTGCTATTTAATTGATAGCTAAAAATTATCCCGTCGATGAAGGCGGGATTTTTTGATATAATTGTAAAATATGTTACAACAATGTAATCGGTTTCATGGTCATGGCAGTCTTAAGTTTGTCTATAAAAATGGACAAGCGGTTCGTTCGTCTATAGCCACGATAAAATATGTGAAGAACCCATATCGAAATCACAGCAGGTTTGCGGTTGTTGTTAGTAAAAAAGTTCTAAAATCAGCGGTGCGTCGGAATCGTATACGTCGACGTGTTTATGAGATTATTCGCCTGGAACTGCCTAATATGAAAAATGACCAAGATGTGGCTGTTATTATATTTTCAGCGGAAGTTTTATCGATGTCATATAAAGATCTAAAACAGACAATAAAGAATCTTTTCTCTCAAGCTCAACTGTATAAATAGGCATTTTTTTGCTATAATTAAGGTATGAGTTTTTTTGATGAGTTTATCGTTCGACCGATTTTAAATTTACTAATGGCTATTTATAGTATAATTCCGGATTTTGGTG
>UNSP01000051.1 GCA_900556355.1 Candidatus Saccharimonadota bacterium
ATGATTTCATCAAAAAAATTATATTTTTTGTTTATTTTAGATAAAAATGTATAATTATCTCCACTTCCTATGCAATAACACACAGAAGTATCGATTCCAAAATCAATTTGCGCCTGTATTGAACTAACAATCAAAGAATACAATGGTTCTTGCAATTTTTTACTATCATAATAATTACAGTTAACCTCATTTCCCTTTGAATTGGTTCTAATTATACCAACAGGACAGACAAAATTCATATAAAAATCCGAATAAAACTTTTTGCATCCACCATATTTTTCAATTACATCATATAAAAAACCTGAAGATGATTTGTTAATATAAAACTTATCAATCAAAATACCAGTTTCTTTTTGAAGATGTTCCGCATCCTCAAATGGCACCCCTGTAACAGCTGTTCCTCGACGTGCTGGTGAACTTCCTAATATTATACGACGTTTATTACAATCATTATAAAACCTTTTGTAGAACGTTGTTGAAATTTCATTTACTATTTCTTTTTGACTTCCATTAAACGGATTTATAATTTTAAAACCATCCGGTAATTCCATTGATATTTTAGATAATTTTTTATTAAATTCTATTACTTTCTGGCCGAATGTTTTTTGTTCAATCATTTAATACCTCCTTCCCCCAGTTACTTATTGTTTGTCTTGTTGCTCCCATTTTTCAGTAAACTGTTCTTATGAAAGAATGTCAGCTTTTCTTAAATTTAAAATATTTCGACCAATATTCATATAATCATCTTAATATTAATAATAGTAAAAGCCGCTCCGTCAAGACTTTTTTATATTTTAATTTTCTCCGTTATCCCTATGTTTTCGATAAAGTCTTGATCATGAGACACTATCACAACACCTCCTTTATACTGACCTAGCGCCAGTTCCAAAGCTTCAATTGTAGGAATATCAAGGTTGTTCGTCGGCTCATCCAAGATGATAAGATCAGGAGAGCTCGTTGACATAGCAGCAAGCAAAACTTTAGCTCGTTCGCCACCACTGAGATCTATTGCTTTTGTCGAAGAGATTGTTCGTTTATCCAGACCAAAACGAATTAATATATTGATCGCGTCGTGTAATTCAAGTTTTGGCGATAAATACCGCAAATTATCCAAAGGCGAGTTGTCTTTAAGCGGCAATGATTGCGACTGATTCATATATATTATTTTTGCATTTTCGCCTTTTTTTATTTCTCCGCGATGATACTCAGGTGTATTATTTCCCATAATAAAGTTGAGGAGCGAAGATTTTCCCGAACCATTCTCTCCTTGAATCAATATTTTATCGCCAGGACGTACATTAAAAGTAACGGGTCCTATAATCTTCTCTCCATCATGTGAAATACTTAGCGATTGCACAGAAATAAGGCTATGCTTCTTAGATGATACTTCATCGAAAGCAAACTTAATAGCAATCTCATCCTCCACTCTTTCAGGTTCATCCAATTGTCGCAGACGAGACTCCACACCTCCAGCCGCCCCTGCAATATTTGAAGATGCGCGCTCTTTACGAAAATTATCATTTAACTTATCACTATCTGATTTTTTGTGGCTAGCTTTGGCCGAATTCGCACGAATTCTCGCATCACGCGCAACGCGGTATAGTCGCTTTTTTTCCTTTTCATATTGCTCATAGCGGTCGGTCATTGCTTGACGGACTTCACGTCTTGCTTCAATATATTCATCGTAACCAAGATTGTACTTATTCACACCCTTGCCGCCAGTCAATTCTATGATCCGTTCCGCAGTGTTACGTAAAAAATGCCGATCATGAGACACGATCAAAAATGAAGCTGGCGAATTGTCGATAAAATCTTCAAGCAAAATTACTCCGCTGTCATCAAGATTATTAGTTGGCTCATCAAGCAAAATTAGATCATAACGAGACGCAAAAACTGCCGCCAAAGCTATCCGTGTGCGTTGTCCCCCAGAAAATGTATTCAGACGTCTATCCGGATCAATATCACCCAGAGACGCTCGCGATAAAGCCTCTTTAATCGTCGTGTCAAAATTTGCTACTTCGAATTTTTCATACCTCTCCAGAGCTTCGCCATAAATTAATAGCGTCTTTTCACTAGCCTCTTGAGTTAACCTCTCGCACTGATAATCAAATTCTTCTCTAGCCGACTTAACACCAGTCACTTCTTCTATAAAATCATAAACTGTCTTATCGAGCCATTTACTCAGGTTTTGTGGTAAAATACCTATCTCTTCACCACTCGAAATAATATCACCTGATGTAGGCTGGATATCTCCGTTTATTATTTTTAATAAAGTAGTTTTTCCGGCACCATTTGGACCAACTAGTCCAATCTTATCTCCAGCGTTAATAGAAAAGCTTACATCACTAAACAATTTTCGACTATTAGTTTCATAAGACACATTCTTAAGATCGATCATGTCACTATTATACTATCTCCTTACAGATAGATATAAAAAATAAACGCCCTGCAGTGAGGACATTTATTTGATTTGCGTGAGGCTTAGTAAACCTTCAACAACAATTCGCCGCCAAGCTTAGTCAGCTAGTTTCCCCGTTGCGAATATGTGCCGGAAGGCCATTTATCAACATATATAAGTATGGTATAATATTCCAAGTAATCAGGTTATTATTTAGCTATGAATAGAGAGACTATACAATTACCTAGCCCAAATGACACAGGAAGCTTTTATGCATTTGCTGGTATTGACGGTTCAGGTAAAACAACCTTAATCAACAGCCTCAGCAGTGAACTACGGATAGCGGGGCATGATGTTTTTATAAGTAAAGCTTATACACCAGAGCACAAAGACGCATTTAGTCAGTTCATAGAGACGGCTGACGATATAGAAATTATGTTCATGTTCCAGGCATTCCAGCGGCGTCAGCGTAATAATATTTTAGCCAGACTTGCACTTGGAAGCGTCGTTCTTGCCGATCGATGGAACGAAACTTTTGAGGCCTATCATTCACAGAATGGCGACTTATCAAATAGACCCTCTCTTAGGGCTGCAATTGATGACTTAACAGTTGGAGATCTAAGGCCTGCTAGAACATTTTATTTACGTATAAAACCTTCAGTCGCGATGCGCCGCACACACTCTAGAGGGGCTGATTTTTTTGACGTAAAGACAATCGACTACCATCAAGCACAGGCGGATTATTACGATAAAAGAGCTGACGAAGATGATTCTTGGATTACTATTGATGCGCATAGGACCCCCGCCGACATTATGGCTTATACGTTAAACATAATAAGAGACGACATTAATTCCTAAATAGCTCTTGTACAATGATTTGATTTTGTAAATCGATTTTTTTTCGGGGTGACACATCGAGGAATGTTAAATTAAGTCTATTAGCCTCTGCTTGCAAAAACTTACTATAGTTTACAAACTCCTCAAGTTTATTATAAAGTTCCGTGTAGCCAATTGCGCGAGACCAATGGTCCTTTGGCACTCCGTGCAATATCACAAGAAGGTCTTCAACTGAAGAATTGGGGTATCCCAAAAACTCCGCCTTAAGCTTTATATTCTGCTTAATTTCCGAGATGTCTTCAAGATTGATACAATCCCCCTCTAGAAGATAATCTTCACTAAAAAAGCTACGAGCAAATAAGAAAGCTTTAATAGTCTGCCTCATATTCTTATAATTATCCATAACGCTTTTATCATGGCCCACCGACAGGTCTGGTACTAGTATCTCGGTTAATGTTCTCAAAGTATCAGTATCAATTCCACTGATACCTAAATGCCTTGTCATATATTTACGAGCTGTCGTCTTGCCGCTTAAGGACGGTCCTCCTATAACATAAATCACTATGTCTCTCCATTCTGTGTCATTGCGGTTTTTGGTTTATTAC
>UNSP01000052.1 GCA_900556355.1 Candidatus Saccharimonadota bacterium
GACGACTGAAGAGGATCTAAGGGAACTTGAGAGTTTTGGGGTAGATATTTACTCAAGATATAGTCCAGAAGAGGTTTCTAGGGTTAAAGGTGAAAACGTAATAGACAAAGAGATGTTTAGAACGACGATCCCTAACGTGGATGATAATCCAGAAGGCTTAACACCGTACGAACAGGCTATGCGAGATAAGTATCTTGGTGATGAGTATGATGATGCTGAAAAAACCGAAGATGACGAGGCGGCTGTCTCTCTTAAGGTTGCTAGGGAGAGGTTTGCTAAGGCCAGTATCGCCGTTGAATCACACTTCTTTAAGAGAAAGAAACGACAAGAAGAGTTGGATGCTGCTACAGAAGAATTGAAAAAGAGCGAATTGGAATACATGCGTCTTAAGTTTGCTGATAAAATCGAAGCAGCAAAACAGGATCCAGAAAAGCAGGCTGAATTAGCAGCGGAAATGGGTCAAGCGGCGTTTGCAAGTATGAGAGAAACCTCAAGAACAACGACAGATAAGTATGACAACATGCTCGATGATCGTGGTAAATTTAAGAAAGCTGCCGCTAAAGTTGGTAAATGGTTTAATAAGGGCGGTAAGATTGCTCAGTGGCTGAAGTTGGGCGGTGCTGGTTTTGTGGTAGGTACTGCTACAGGAACCTTTGCTGGAATTGCTGGATGGCCTATTACGACGGCTGTCGGTATAGTAACGAAATTGGGAGTTGCTGGAGCAACAAAACAAGCTGTTCTGGAGGAGCATCGTGGCGAAGATCGCATAGCCGCTGATGACCGTCTTGAAACTATAGATCCTTCATTTGAGAAAGCTGTGGCCAATATGAAAATTGACGATGTTATGGAGCGTGCAGTCAATGTATCAGTTGACAATCTTAAGGATGTGAGTATAGAGAGGCGGGATGCCCTGCGTAAGAAAGTAATATCATCATCAGGTAAGTATGCTGTTGGTTTTGTCTTGGGTGGTGTTGTTGGTAGTTTCATCAATGACTGGTGGGCTAACTCTGCACACGCTACTGGGCCTGAGAGTAGCGCTGATACACCTGCACAATCTGGTGGTGAGCAAACACCACAGTCTGGTGGCGCATCTTCTGTGGACAACCCTGTTGACAAAATCGTAAATAATATTAATCCAGATACATCAAACTTCAATTCTTACGACTATCCTTGGGACTGGGCTGCCGAGAAGTTTGGTGACGCAAACGCAATGGATCAACTTCATAGTCTGGCCGATAAAGCCATGGCTAACGGTCACACCGTGGAATGGTTTAACAACCCTGATGGAACAGCATGGATGAAAATCGACGGATCTAGCGCTACTGCAGACGTGTTGAAGGTATTGAATAAATACGCTTAATAGATAAAATATAAAATAAACAAGGAGATAAAAAATGTTTGAAATTACTGACGAATTCTTAAAGCAAACTGGTTTTGGGTCATTGCCGACGGATAAAAAAGAACAGATGAGGGAAGATGTCGCTAACAGTGTACAGGATAAGATTACAAGGAAGATCTTGTTGGCTGTTGGCGAAGCGAAGCTGGATGAGTTTATAAAATTACTGGATGGCGACGATGCTTCTGTAATATTGAATTGGTGCGCAAATAATGGCGTTAATTTAACGGAAATTGTTCAAACTTCGATGAATGAGACTATGGTCGAGCTACAAAAATTATACAATGACGCGCTGAATATGATGCGTGGATAGTAATATTAAACAGTTACTGGTATAATTTAACTTAATCATATAGACGAAAGAAAAGGAGGACTATGTTCCAACTGAATGAAGAATTTCTTAAAGAATTAGGACTGGACCAGTTGCCGGAAGATCAGCAAAAATCGTTGTTGCAACATATTTATAGCGAGTTAGAGCTTCGAGTTGGCGAACGATTAAGTCAAGGAATGAGCGATACTCAGCTGGAGGAGTTTGCGGGAATTATTGATAAAACACCTGATGCTGTGGATGATTTTCTGATGAAATACGCGCCTAATTATCAACAGGAGCCAATGCTTCAGAGAATGTCGCAAGCTTCAGGTTTGCCTATTGATGATCCGCGCTTGAAGGACGAATTTGCGGCTACTAAGTGGTTAGAGGTTAACCGCCCAGATTATCGTGATGTCGTAGCTGCGGTTATGGCTGAATTGAAAAAGGAAATTATAGCGAATAAAGACGCTATCTTGGGTTCAGTCCAAGCGTAATTTTATGCGGACAATAAAATAACCCCTTATTGTGGGGTTATTTTTTATTGTAGCCTCTTAGGTAATTTTCAGCGGTCATTGTTTTTCCGCTAGGCGCGATGAGCTCGTCAATGATTAAATAGTTGCCGTCGGCAAATTTTTTATCAAGATGGGAACTCGGAGTTTTGTCGCAATGAGATTTCGTGATGATGATATCTCGATCGTCAATTGTCATTCTGCTACGCGGAAATCCGAGGTGTGCGCGGACGTGAGCTTCGGCTTCGGCGGCGGTCATACACTCAGCATTGAGCCATGAATTGTCCTTACTTAATAATTGGCAATATGAAGCCAGAGAGTCGTCCTGTGGTGTTGGCTGAAGACTCCCATTGATGATGTCTGGCAAGTTTTTTATTAGCAGAGAAGTGCCGTCGTGAAATAATTTGTCGTATAATTCGAACTTTGTTTCTTTTCCAGTGAGGGTTTGCCGAGTTTGGGTGTATATGGGGCCGGCATCCATTTTACTATCAAGTTGCATTATTGATACGCCAGTTTCGGTATCTCTGTTGACTATGGCTGATTCGATAGGCGAGGGTCCTCGATATTTTGGTAGTAGAGAAGGGTGAACATTGATAATTCCTGGTGTAAATAAGTCGATAATTGACTGGGGAATGATTTTTCCGTATGCAACCAAAACTCCCGTTACTGGCTGAAGTTGTTTTATATAGTCGGTAATCTCACTGACTTTGCTTGGTTGCAAAACTGGGATATTGTGAGATTTAGCGAATGTTTTTACTGGAGGTTCAGTAAGTTTGTGTCCGCGACCGCGCTTGGTGTCAGGTTTGGTAATAACGCAAACAACGTTAAATCCCTCTTCAACGAGAGCTTCTAAAGTAATTAGGCTGTAATTTTCAGTCCCAAAGAATACTATTTTCGGCGATATCTTTGTCATAATCTAACGGTTGCAACTCGCCTTTCTCATCGAGCGTATAAAAAGCGTCTTTTTTATCCTTAATATGGTCTATAAAAACTAACCCGTTGCAGTGATCTATCTCATGCTGCAATACGCGCGCCAAAAATCCTTCGGCTTTAATTCGCACTTCTTCGCCATCTAAACCCATGGCTTTTACGCGAATTTTACTATAGCGGGGAACTTTTCCGTAAATGCTTTTAACGCTTAAGCATCCCTCGAAGTCTTCAACAATTTCACCTTCATATTTCACGATTTCTGGATTGATAAGAGTGATGAATTCGCGAGTTGATTTTCTTTCAAAGTCGGCTCGAACAATCACAACACGCTCTAATTTGTCGACTTGAACTGCAGCGAGGGCAGCGCTAATTTCGTGAGGTCTGGAATCTTCCCAATCCAGTGCGGCTGCGGTCATTTCGTCTGCTAGTTTTATAACATCATTAGTAACAACGTGGATTTTCGATGATTTTTGGCGAAGATGTGGATTTGGTAAT
>UNSP01000053.1 GCA_900556355.1 Candidatus Saccharimonadota bacterium
ATGAGCAAGCCTATCATCGCGACGGTGAGCCTGATGACGCTAATCGCCTACTGGAATAACTGGACGAACGGCATCTACTTCCTCACGACGCGCACCGACCTGTACGGCATCCAGAACTATCTGAACGACGTGATGAACAAGGCATCCTTCCTGCAGAGCCATTCCACGGGCATGTTCAACGCCTCGGATATCCCCAACACTGGCGTGCGCATGGCCATCGCGGTGATTGCCGTTATTCCGCTTCTGGTGGCTTATCCGTTCTTCCAGAAGTACTTTGTCAAAGGCATCACGCTCGGTTCCGTCAAGGGCTGACCGGCGGCAAAATCGGTTTTTGCGCGGCCGGGATTTTGTCTAAAACGCTGGCCGTAAAACAAAAAACGCAATTTTTCGGACAGGCTCGCAGGGAGGCGCCGGCCGCGCGTTCCGAACGCGGTCGATGACACTCCGATTGATCCGGGACTGAAATAGGGAGGGAAGAATATTGAACCAGCTTTTTCTGCGCGCAGGTACTTATTCTCGCGAATCGATTCTTGGGCAATTTCCCATAATTGATCAAGTTTATTAGTAATCTTAGTTGGCAGGTCGCCAGTTTCTTTAATTGACGGATGATAAAAAATCGCCCAAATCATTAAAATTAGAATGAGGAATAATCCAAACATATCTATACTATTATATCACAAGTTGCGTCAGCGCCAGCCTGACGTTGGCGTTGGATTTTAACGCGCCCGCAACAGAGGTAGTTTTTTCAAGTTGCTCTTCAATTGATGGATTTATTCCGCGCGATAAAGATTGAAAACGAATCATATTTACTATGATATCCGTCAGTAATATCGCTTTTTGGCGGTCAGAAAAGTATTTGACGAGATTCTTAAATGTATCGTATTTTCGATTTGTGGCTAAAATTTGCTTCGCGTCGGTGGCCAATTGTCGATATTCGGCAAATTTTTCTGGATTTTCCGCCAATTCCTTAATTAGTAACGGTCGCCCTGCAGCTAAGAAAAGAATTTGCTGGCTGGAGGCGGGGTCTAAATTGTACTTTTCAAGCAGTTTTTTATCTTGGGCGGATGTCGTTTTATGAAGCGTCAACGTCTGACAACGAGATCTAACAGTATCAAGCATTAACTTCGGGTTTTTCGCGACAAGGATAAAATTGGTATTTTTATTCGGTTCTTCCAGTGCTTTCAGGAATGCATTTTGCGACGGCTCGGTCATTGAATCGGCTTCGTCAATGACAATAACTCGACGATTTATGGCGTAAGTTCGAAGTATGGAAATGAGCTCGCGGATTTGATCAACGGATATAGTTTGCTTTTCTGGAAGCGGTTTCAGGTGAAAAGTATCGTTATTCTTTGCTAATATTTGAGACACGCCCAGTCCATCAAGCCCGTAATCCGCAATTACCAAAAGTGCGTGAGGCAATTGCGATGAAATCTGGCTGATTTTTTGAGTATCTCGAGCGGATATAATCACTTCAGTCATCTATAAATCCTCTGGGAAGAATCTCTTGAATTCGTCAGGAATTGCGGCTTCAAAAACTTTTCTCTCACCAGACGGCAAAGTTATCTCTAATTTTTGAGCATGCAACATCATACGACAATCCGAAGACTTTCCATAAACTCGATCACTAAGAATCGGTGCATTCAAATGAGCCAAATGGACGCGCAATTGATGAGTTCGACCAGTGGTCGGCTTCAATTCCACAAGCGACTGAGTATCATTTTCCGCCAAAACATGGTAAGTCGTCTGAGCTGGTTTCCCGTTCGGATCTATACGAAAAGTGCTCGGCGCTGAAGGATTGCGACCAATTGGCAGATCAATTTTTGCAGCATTCAACTTTGGTCTACCATCAGTTATTGCTATGTAGGTTTTCTTGGCGGTTCGTTCGGCAAATTGCCTCTGTAGATGCGCGGCAGATTCTGGGTTTTTGGCGATAATCAGTAGTCCCGAAGTATCGCGATCAAGCCTATGAACAATTCCCGGACGATCGGTATCCGTTGCGAATGAGGTTTTGGGGCGAATTATCTCCGCAACCGTCGGCTCGTCAGAAAGTCCGCCCTTCGCGTGCGTCAATAGCCCACTTGGTTTATTGACGACAATCACATCATCATCCTCGTATAAAATCGGCAAATCAACGTCCGCTTGCTCTTTTTCTGGCAAATTAAGCGCAATCTCATCAGTTTCATCAACCTCAAACTTCGGCGTCGTCGCGACTTTATTATTGACCGAAACATATCCAGCTTTTACGTATTTTTGCCAAAGGCTTCGGGAGATTGTCGTGTCAAATTTGGTCGATAAATAAATATCCAAGCGCACCTTAGTTGGCGAAATTTTGAACATTATGACATACTTTCCCTGGAACGGCGTTTCGATAAATTCTGGGTCTAGCGGATTCGGTAAAATCTCGGTATTATCTGGTTTTTCCGTCCACAATTCGTCAATGGATTCTTCGTCGACAATCGAACCGTAAAGCAGTGCAAAATGCTGCTTATTCAAAATAAATTCCGCAAAAACATGAGATTTGTCCGTTTGAATTTCCAATCGACGCAGTGATTTGACGGGCGTATTGTCGTCCGCTAATTTGTACAATCTAGCTATTTTCAGCACTGTCCGAGGTAATATTTTCACGCGATTTGCTCCCTATTTTCGAAGCCCTACAGCTTTTTGAACGCGATACAAAGTTTCATTAGCGACGACATTCATGTCTTTTTCACTGGAAGCAAGCTTTTCTTCAATTGCTCGCTCATCAACCGCCGCAAGTCGATTCTGGAAATTCTCCAAAAATTCCGCAACTTCGTCGGCCACGATTCGCTTGAAATCACCATAACGATCCATACCGAAGTACTCGTTGGCGGTCTGCTCCAGAGTAACTTTCCTGCCAGCATCTTGTCGAACCAAAGTCAAAATCTCCAGCAAATTAGAAATTCCCGGCTGATTTTCCTTGTCGTATTGAACTTTGCCAATTGAATCTGTTGTTGCGCTCATTATTTTCTTATGTGCCGATTTTGGATCGTCAGAAAGGAAAATAACTCCCTTGCCACTCTCGTCAGATTTGCTCATTTTCTTCGCTGGATTCACGAGATCTTTAATCCTCAACCCTTGGTCTTTTCCGAAGAATTGATGCTGCCGAATTACGGGTTTCGGCACGATAAATAGATCGCCAAACTTACGATTCATTCGCTCAGCAATATCACGAGTGAGCTCCAAATGCTGAGTCTGGTCGTCGCCAACTGGCACGTAAGTCGCGCCGTAAAGTAGAATGTCGGCAGCCATCAGGACAGGATAGTTAAATAGTCCGACAGAGGCATCGCCTTTACTTCCCTTGTCCTTAAACTGCGTCATTCGACTCATCTCGCCAAATCCAGTAAAGCAATCCAGAATCCACGCCAGTTCACTGTGTGCCGGGACGTGGCTTTGGCGGTAAAGATGAATGGAAGGATTGTCCAGCGGCAATCCAGCGGCAGTATAAACTCGAGCGTTGTTCAGGGTGCTGTCGTATAACTTACTGTGGTCAATTGGCGTCGTAAAACTGTGAAGGTCTGGGATGAATAGATTGATATCATATTCGTCCGGGCGACGTTTCGTCATGTTGATAATTGGCAAAATAGCCCCAAAGTAATTACCTATGTGGAT
>UNSP01000054.1 GCA_900556355.1 Candidatus Saccharimonadota bacterium
CATTTCTTTTTTTAATGAATCATTCCCTGCGATTGACGAAAAACTTTTAATAAGATCAGCGCAGGAAGGGTACTCGTGTCCAATAGAACTTACGTTTTTATATTTGTAATATCGCTCCAACCTCAAAGACAGCTCAAATACATCAGCCCTCTGCTCCTGATCTTTGGTTAAGTTCAAAAATCTTCCGCCACCAACAAAGGCAATACTAGCCAAAATCGCCACAACCACAATAACTACTGCCACTTCAACTATCGTATAGCCACCCGTCCCACGATTCATATCAATATTGTAGCGCAAATCTACAAAAAAGCATATGCTTATTATCGGGAAAGTTCTAGCGGCTCTTGCTCAATTTTTATACCGAACTTGTCAAAGACAATTTGCACAATTTCCTCACGAATCGCCGCCAAGTCATCATACCCCATTGCCGAATCATTCACAAGCACCAACGCGTTCTTTTCATAAACCCGCATACCGTGACTGAGATAACCCCTTAAGCCAGCCTTATCTATCAACCAACCTGTCGGGATTTTATATCTTCCGTCAGACATTGCATAATTTGGAATGTCACTATATTCTTTTTGCAATTCTTCCAATTTCCATTTTTCAACCAGCGCATTTTTGAAGAAAGAACCTGCACTTGGCAATTCCGCTGGGTCTGGCAATTTTTCCGAACGAATATTAAGAACTGCCACGCGAATCACCGACAAATTGACCTCACGAATATCATTCTCGTCAATATATTTCTGCAAAGAAGCGTAATACGGCGGTTTCGGCTCTGATTTATTTAGTCGCAAAGTAATATTCAGAATACAATATCGCCCTTTTTCCTTGTCGCGAAAAATGCTATTTCGATAAGAAAAGTCACATTCATCGGCAGAAATAGTTACAATTGTGTCGGTTTTTGAATCGTAAGCTTCCAGACTAATCAACGTATCGGCGATTTCCTGTCCATATGCTCCAACGTTCTGGACCGGCGCAGCTCCAGCCATTCCGGGAATTCCCGACATAGCTTCAATTCCTTGAAGTCCAAGCCCAATAGCCTTCTCAACAACCTCGTCCCAGACTTCGCCCGCACCAATTTTCACATCAGTTGTTTCATCAGTTTCAGAGATAACTTCAAAACCTTTAATCTTATTCAACAGTACGATTCCCTCAAAAACCTCATCATGCGTAATCACATTACTGCCACCACCCAACACAAAAATCGGCAAATTTTCCTTTCGGGCATTACGATATAGCGACACAACATCACTAGCAGAATCCGCTGTCGCCATATAGCGAGCCTCACCCCCCAATTTCATAGTCGTGTATTGTTTCAGTGATATATTAGTCATGACATCCATACATCTAGTATATCATTTTACTCGACCGTCATCTATGATATAATAACTTCATATGCACCCGTAGCTCAGCGGATTAGAGTACTTGGCTTCGAACCAAGGGGTCGCAAGTTCGAATCTTGCCGGGTGTACCAAAATAGCTCGTCGTTATGACGGGTTTTTATTTATGATGATCATAAAAACACCAGTCGAGCGGCTAAGCTAGCTATTCAATGGCGGATTCTGAATTCCTGACGGCATTTGCGCGGATTGCGAACCTAAAATTTGGCGGATTTGATCAGCGGTGATAATTGTAGTCGAACCAGGCGCGACAGTTCCCGCTAACATTTGCTTGGCGACGGTATTCTCTACAGCTCGCTGGACGACGCGGCGCATCGGGCGAGCTCCCAATCTTGGATCATAGCCAGCCTCGACTAACAATTTCTTACCTTCTTCCTCGACCGCAACTTGAATTTTTTGCGGTGCCAAGGTCTTATTAACTCCCGCCAAAATCAAATCAACAACCTGCAGCAATTCCTCTTTTCCTAGCGGACGGAATAGAACAATTTCATCAAAACGGTTCAAAAACTCTGGGCGGAATAAATTGGCATTAATCAGCTCGTTGATAAATGTCTGCTCGAATTGTTCCAATTGATAGCCCCGCTCAATATATTCACGAATTCTATCCGCGCCAGCATTTGACGTCGCAATTACAATCGTATCGCGAAAACTAATTTCTCGGTTATTTTCATCGCGAAGTATTCCTTCATCCAAAAGCTGCAAAAGCGTCGTCAAAACCTGAGGATGAGCCTTTTCAATTTCGTCCAAAAGCACGACAGAGAACGGACGCTTCTGAACTTGAGCAGTCAAACTTCCCGAATCTCGCGCGCCATCCGCAATCAACCTAGCCACATCATCCGGCCTGACAAATTCGTTCAAATCCAAGCGAATCATATTGCCTTCGCCGCCAAAATAAACATCCGCCAAAGCTTTCGAAAGCTCCGTTTTACCAACACCAGTCGGACCAAGAAACAGAAATGCGCCAATCGGTCGATTCTGATTTCTAACACCTGTGCGCGCGCGGCGAATAGCGTCAGAAACAACTGTCACGGCTCGCGTTTGATTGATCATTCGCTGATGAATTAACGACTCCAGGTTTAATAATTTTTCCTTTTCGTCGCTCAAAGATGCTACCGAGATTTTTATGCCAAGAGTTTTTTCGATCGCGTCATCCACAGATTGCGCGGTCACCAGCCCGCCACTCGCATAACTTGCCGCCGCTTCCAAAATTTTCAACGCCTTACCTGGCATTACTAAGTCCTGAACATAACGATCGCCAACACGATATGCCTCCGCCAGCGCCTGATACATATATGTCACTTTGTGCTGCGCCTCAAATAAAACCAATTGATCGCGCATAATTTTCATAGTTTCGGGTTCATTTGACGGCTGAATTGCAATTGTATTCAAAGCGTGAGCAAGCTGTGGCTTAGTCTGGGAGATTTGCAAAAATCGCTGATCGTCCATCGTTAAAATTGTCCTAAGTCTGCCCGCCTCCAGAATTGGCAACAACACATTACTCAGGTCAACCGAACCAACGCCTTCTTCGAAAAATAATTGCGCATTGTCCAAACATAAAATTACGTTTTTCGACAGAAAAGCTTCGTTCAAAATCATCGTGACTAGATTTTCCAATTCCCCGCGACCCGACGCTACACTAATCAACGACGACGCGTCAAGCATAAAAACTTGCTGATACATAAGCGAACCAGGAACACCTCGATGTCCGTCAATCAGCATTTCCGCAAACGCCGACACGACGGTGCTTTTTCCCGCACCATCAGCACCAACCAGCGTAATATTCTGCCGCCCGCCAGAGCTAAACGTTTTAAGCATCTGCCCCAGCGCCTCCTCGTGCGCAGCTAACTTAGTTGTAAACGCGCCGCCAGATACACTGACGCTAATATTCTGAGCAAATCGACTCAGCAGCGGCGTATAACCAAAAGACCAATCCCTAGCAATTCCGCCCGTATTTAGCGGCTTCTCTTTATATTGGTCAATCAGCGCCTTTATTCGCTCGTACCATCGAATAGCCTCCTCGATATCATGAAAATCGATCTTCATATTCGCCAGCAAAGAATCGTGTTGGGGCAATTGCTTTACTATCGCCGCCGCCAAAACCGCGCTAGTAATCTTCGGACTTTCCGTGCTCTGCCAAATTTCAATCGCCGCTTTCCAAATCTGCTCCGTTCGATTCGGATCATCGACGGAAATATTGCGCAAGAAATTCG
>UNSP01000055.1 GCA_900556355.1 Candidatus Saccharimonadota bacterium
GAGTACGCCCGACTTTGCCAAGCGGCGCAGCGCAGGCACAACGAACGGCTGAATCTCATCTTGCAGACCATTTGCGGTACCGGCATCCGGGTCAGCGAATTGCAATTCATCACCGTGGAAGCGGCCAAATGCGGTGAGGCGGTGGTGCGCTGCAAGGGTAAGACACGAGCCGTGTTTGTCGTGCGGGAACTGCGGAAAAAACTGCTCCGCTACGCAGCAGAGCAGAATATCCAAGGCGGTATGATTTTTGTGACCCGCACAGGCAAACCCATCAGCCGCACGAATATCTGGCGGGAGATGAAAGCACTGTGCGTCGAGGCAGATGTCAATCCGCAAAAGGTGTTCCCGCACAACCTGCGCCACCTGTTCGCCCGTGTGTTTTACGGAATCGAAAAGGATATTGCCAAGCTTGCGGATATTCTCGGCCATTCAAGCATTAACACCACAAGAATTTATATCATCTCCACCGGCACGGAACACCGTCAGCGTATGGAAAATATGCGGCTGATCATATGAAAAAAGCCACCGAAATCGGCGGCAGAAACATAATTCTCATTATGTTGTATTGAATTTCCTTGACGGATATAGCAAACGCAATTTACATATTGTGTTATAGCATAACGAGGACGGTTTGTAAAGCACTTTGATTGAGAAAAGTATGAAAAACTCATAATTGTCGGAAAGTGAACATGACAATAAAGCCTTTTCTCCTAATCTTTTTCGACAATTTTGAGAAGGCTTGCTTTGCTATACTCTTTTTTAACCTGTCATCTTTGTGGCAGGATTTTTTATTGCTCTACATACAACATAATGAGAATTATGTTGCTAAAATTCTGAGGAGAGATGTTACATGAAAGAATTTGAAGCTTTTCTTGCTAAAGCAATCAAACAAAAAAGCGACTTTGGTTCAGTTAATTTTTTGCCTATCAGTTATGATGACAGAGCAATTATTGACAAACTTAAAAAAGAGGGGCTTATTGACAATGTTCGATATATAGGTATGCAAGCAGTTGGATTTGATTTAACCTATGATGGTTTGCATCATTTCGATGAATAAGCTATCGAAAACGAATTAGGATAAATGCACCATCCTATATATCATTCTCGAGTATAAAAACCAAACAAGACAGAAGGCAATATATCTATCATTACCAACACCAAGCATAATCGGTATATACACAATGTGCGACAATTATTAAGCAACCATTGTGTGTCAAACAAGATTATATATTTTAGTATTTAACATTAATGGAGGGCAATTATGGGATTTAAGGAATTAACACTCAGACAAAATGAAAAGCTATTGATGTCTGGCTCGGCCAACAAATGGGAAACTTTTGGAAGCAAAGGCGGGAAACTGTTTTTGACAGATCAAAGAATCGTTTTCCAAGCACATGGTTTTAACTTTGGTTCTAAATTTGATGAATATCAGCTTTCTGATATTCAAACGCAAGGCAATACCGTCAACATAAAAACAACAACAAATTTGATTTCTTTTAATATCACATTTTATACAAAGTACGGTGAGGAACTTTCCTTTGTTGTAACAAGAAGCCAGAAAAACGAATGGATTCGACAGATAACTGAAGCCGTGACCTCTTTAGCTCGTTCTCGAATTTCTTTTCCAGCCAATATTCCGGAAGAGGACAAGGAGAATATATCGGCTCAAATCAAAGTAATTCAGTGTCAAGGGTGCGGTGCTTTTGTAATTACGACCGCTGGGAATGCGGCAAAATGTGATTATTGCGGAAGGCCTACCGTTGGATAAGGAGCGATTTGTATGGGACTCATAAAAGCTCTCGTTAATTCTGTAGGCGGTTCTCTTGGAGATCAATGGAAAGAATATTTTTATTGTGATAGCTTAGCTCAAAATGTTTTAATGTGCAAAGGTCAGAAACAGCAAACGCAACGAGGAACCAATTTCAGAGGCGAATCAAACATTATAAGCAATGGTAGTGTGATTGCGGTAAACGAAGGGCAGTGTGCCTTAATTGTTGAAGATGGAAAGATAGTTGAATTAACTTGCGAACCAGGTAGATTTATCTATGACGCTTCAACTGAACCTTCTATATTTGTAGGTAATTTCGGGCAATCATTGAAAGATACTTTTAAACAAATTGGTAAGCGTTTTACCTTTGGCGGTAGCACCGAAAAAGATCAACGTGTTTACTTTATAAATATCAAGCCGATAGAAAATAATCTTTTTGGTACGTATACACCAATACCGTTCAGATTTGTGGACAAAAGCATTGGTGCTGATATTGATTTGCACGTTCGTTGTAGAGGGCGATTTTCTTATACTATTGATAATCCGATAGTGTTTTACACAAGAATTGCCGCAAACATACAGGATTACTTTACTTCCAATCAGCTTCTTGACCAGTTACGCGCAGAGTTTGTTACTTATTTACAGGCTGCATTTGCTCCAATTTCTTCACATGGCGTTCGTCCAAGCGATCTATTGGGTGAAACCATCGAATTAGTCGATGAGATGAACAAGTTATTAGAAAAGAAATGGATTGATATGCGAGGTTTAAAAATATTCTCTATAGCATTTGAATCTATTTCTGTTCCGGATGATGAACAAAAAATTCTTACAAAGCTTCAAGAAACAAAGGTGTTTACAAATTCTCAGATGGCCGCGGCGAATTTTGCTCAGGCGCAGGCAGACGCTTTGCGAGCAGCTGCATCTAATGAAAATGCAGGAGCTTTTATGGCTTTTGCTGGTATGAATATGGCAAATGCAACTGGAAATATGATGGGTACTGGTGTAGGTGAGATTTCTCCACAGGTTGCCGATACCACCTCTGATTTTGAAACACGATTAAAAAAACTGGAAATGCTTAAAGGGAAAATTCCCGATGAGCTATATAACAAGAAAATGGAAGAATTACTTGCTAATATTTGATAAACAAACAATACTGTATGGGTAAATAATTATGTGCGAAACAATAGTCGGGGCGATCATTGGTGCGGTCGGGGCGCTTTTGGGTGTAGGCATTTCTTTTTTGATAGAGATTTGGCGTAACAAAAGAGAAAAAGAGCGCGTGGTTTTAGAGTTAAAAATAAATACATATGCCGATGCAATCAGGTATATATCTTTATGTTCAGGAATAGCCTTGTATGAAGATATGCCGGATCCTTCATCAAGCAAAATTGCAAGAGAATTATTAAATGAAGAAAGGGATTTATACGCTCATTTCCATCCGGTTTTCACAGCAATTGCGCCAAAAGAAAAAGTAGAAGCATTTAATGCATTAAGGAACGATGTTTCATCGAAGAAAATATCGCAAGAAGATGCCTATTTACAGGTAGTAGCCCTGTTGGATTTTAACATTAACAAATAATTTTAGAGGGTATGCGGCTCAATACTGCATACCCTCTATTCTTATATAAAAATAATTTCACGGATTACGATCTCAATAGCTCGATTTCGTATGCTGTTCATTCTGCCGACCCAAGCCATTTGGTCGGTGGCTTTCAGTTGCTCCGTTATGCCCTCCGCCGCAGCCATCTGACTTACCAATTGTTCGAATATTCCCTCAGCCTGCTGGTCAATGTCCGCAAGATAGCTGTTCAGCTTGCCGCTGGTCAGCA
>UNSP01000056.1 GCA_900556355.1 Candidatus Saccharimonadota bacterium
AAAACTAGTTTTGTTATTGCGCATCGTCTGAGTACCATTCGTGACGCTGATTTGATTTTGGTGGTTAAGGACGGGAATATCATCGAGCAGGGCAATCACGAAACTCTGCTGAAGCAAAACGGTTTTTACGCCGAGCTTTATAATAGTCAATTTGCTGAGTGATTGACTGCTACTTTTTGTATAGTGATATTTTTGTCGCTTCGGGTACGTGAAAGTCAAAATCAATATCGGTTTTCTGGACAATCTCATAATAAGGCGGAATTGATGGGTTTTTCGGAAGTTCAATTATTTTTCCGTCATTAAATAATTGTCCTTGTCTGTAGACATTGTGAATAAACGGTACATTTGGTTTTATTTTTCTCAAGCGACATAACGCTGATTCATGCCGTGTTTCGCCATCTGTAATAACTTTGGGCTGCGTATGCCATTGTCCCATAATACATAATGTTGGTAATGAGTCATCAATACTAAGGATATTTTAGGTCAATTGTTTTTCTCGTTCTTGCGGGCTTGGTGGTATGATGGCATCCTCATCTAAATTGTCAAAAAATGTATCAATAAAAATAAGTTCTTTGAGCTGGTTTTGCTGCAGAAGAATTGCTATCGTTTTTATCATCTCAAGAGATAGAACGCTTAAGTCAAAAAGGTCTTCATCAACTAAGGAAAAATCATAAGAATCGGTCTTTACTGAATTGATGAAGTTTAGAACTGTGGGGCTAGCCTCAATAGCCAATCGTTGTATGTCAAGTTTTTTAACCAAGTTATAGACGATATCGGCGTTTTCTTTTATGCCGTGAATTTCGCCGTATACAATTATGTTTGATTTTCGCAATGTGGATTGAAGCGAACTTAACCGTCTTATGTCCAGTTGTTTCGGTAAAAATGTTTTGATAATATCGTGATTATTCATAAGTGCTAATTGATAGTTTACTTCATAAAACTGTAAATATATAGGGCCGCGTCATTGATGAATTTGTCGATATTTGGCGAACTATTTATAATTAAGTCATGAATATCGCAAATATCGCAGACCAACTCCTCACTAAATACCCGATCATTTCCGACCAAGTCGATATAAAAGAGCTTGGTGCGCTTTTAAGAGAGCTGGAAAAAACTTTACGTCGTGGCGCCACTGGAAATATTGTGGAGTTTGGTTGTTATGTTGGCACGACTAGTTTGTTTATTCGCCGAATATTGGACGCTTATGATTTTACGGGCGAGTTTCATGTTTACGACTCGTTTGCGGGATTGCCAGAAAAAACCCAGAAGGATAATAGCGCCGCGGGTGATCAATTTAAGGCTGGTGAGTTATTAGCTCCGCGTAAGACGTTTGTCCAGAATTTTAAGAAAGCAGGATTGAAGTCGCCGATTATTCACAAAGGCTGGTTTTCTGATTTTACTTCTGATGATGTGCCGGAAAATATTATGTTTGCGTTTTTTGATGGCGATTTTTATGAGTCAATTGTCGATTCTTTTCGGGCTTGTGAAAGTAAGTTTAACGAAGACGCGATAATTATTGTTGATGATTACGCAAATGAAGCTCTACCGGGCGCTGCAAAAGCCACTGATGAATGGCTAAAAGTTAACCGACAATTCACGGTCAGAACTGAGGCTAGTCTGGCAATTATCTCCTCTTGCCCAAAAACATAAACGTGTTACAATTAAAACATCACTAATATAAACAGGGGAGGGTTATGATGGACGAACCAATTCACATCACGTCTGAAATAGGAAAACTTAAGACCGTTCTATTGCATCGGCCAGGTGAAGAGCTGGAAAATTTGACGCCAGACTATCTGACCGATCTTTTATTTGACGATATTCCATATCTGAAAGTAGCGCAGGCTGAACACGATGCTTTTGCGGAAGCATTGAGAAGTCGTGGAATCGAAGTTTTGTATCTGGATCAATTGGTCGCCGAGGCAATTAGCACAGATCAATTGCGCGAACAATTTGTCGATGAAATGTTGGCTGCTTCTAAGCAGGATTCACGCCGTGTTACTCAAACATTGCGCCAATTCTTGTTGGACTTGCCAACTCACGCTATGATTCGCAAGATTATGGCTGGGGTTCGCAAGGATGAAATTACTTTGCCTCCAGATCAGCATCAGCAACTTCATAATATGATCGAGAAAAATCATTATCCGTTCTATCTCGATCCAATGCCAAACCTATACTTTACACGCGACCCAGCTGCCGCAATTGGTAACGGTTTGACAATCAACAAGATGCACTGGACGGCTCGTCGTCGTGAGTCGCTATTTATGCGCTACATCATCGACCATCATCCGCGCTTTGCTAATCGTGCGCCAGTTTGGTATAACCGCACAGAGAAATTCTCAATGGAAGGCGGCGACGAATTAGTATTAAGCGATAAGGTTATGGCAATTGGTGTTTCAGAGCGAACAACTGCTGAGGCAATTGAAAAGATGGCAACCAAATTGTTCGCTGGCTCGAAATTCGAGAAAGTCATTGCTATGGAAATTCCAAAATCTCACGCCTTTATGCACCTTGATACGGTGTTTACGATGATTGATCGTGATAAGTTTACGATTCACCCAGAAATTCGTGACCACGGCGGCAGGATGAATTGTTTCATTTTGGAGAAGGTTGAAGGTCAGCCATTCCCACGAATTACACATGAAACAGACCTGGAGCATGTCTTGAGAGTTGCGCTTGGCTTGCCAAGTGTTACGTTGATTGAGGGTGGCGGTGGCGATCCGATTGCTGCTGCTCGTGAGCAGTGGAATGATGGATCAAACACTTTGGCGATTGCGCCGGGTGTTGTGGTGACTTATGATCGCAACTACGTAACTAACCAGAAATTGCGCGAAAACGGTATTGAAGTTATTGAGATTAGTGGCGCTGAGCTTGGACGCGGTCGTGGCGGTCCACGCTGTATGAGTATGCCGCTAGTTCGAGAGGATGTATTCTAATGGCTCAGAGTTTGAAAGGACGATCGCTACTGACTTTAAGCGATTATACCGCTGAAGAGATTCGCTTGCTATTGGACACGGCTCGTGAATATCGCCGATTGAAATATGCCGGCATTCCGCACCGAATTCATGAGGGTAAAAACGTGGCATTGCTATTCGAAAAGGCTTCAACACGAACGCGCTGCGCATTTACAGTGGCTGCTAATGACCTCGGAGTTGCGCCGGAATACCTCGGTAAAGATGATATTCAATTGGGTAAGAAAGAGACGGTTGAAGACACCGCTAAGGTTTTGGGTCGAATGTTTGACGGAATTGAATTCCGTGGCTTCGACCACGCGACTGTGGAGGAATTGGCGCGTCACGCTGGCGTTCCAGTGTGGAATGGATTGACCGATAAGTTTCATCCAACACAGATTTTGGCAGACTTCATGACAATTGAAGAGCATGTTGGAAAATTGAAGGGAACTAAGCTGGTGTTTGTTGGCGATGGTCGCAACAATATGGCGAACTCGTTGATGATTGGTTCAGCTAT
>UNSP01000057.1 GCA_900556355.1 Candidatus Saccharimonadota bacterium
AGAGACAGTTTGGATGGCGTTCAATCCGTTCAAGCCGACGTCAATCATCCAGACGAAATCAGCACTTTGTTTGACCCGGCGATTGTTTATGCTAAGGGCGGACGACTGCTAGTTATGGTCAGGAAGCTTATCGGCGAAGAGGCATTTCGCGCTGGACTTAAATCATATTTTGAAAAATTCGCGTATAAAAACACTGTCGGAAATGACTTATGGCAAGAATTAGAGTCGGCGAGCGGTCATCCAATTGTCAATTTAATGAACGCTTGGATTTCCCAGCCTGGTCTTCCCATCATATCAGTTTCAAGTAGTCACAACACGGCGATTTTAAGTCAGGAGCGATTCTTCATCGGCGAACACCAACCATCTGACGCATTATGGCCGATTCCATTATTCGCAAACCAGCCGCTTGACGTAAAAATCTTGAATCAAAAAGGAACCACCGTTTCTATTGAAAAGCCATTACAATTAAACTGCGGCTTAAGTGCCCACTTCATTACCAAATACGATGAATCCACTCGCGAATATTTATTGAAAAACATTACGGAATTGCCAACCTTAGATAAGATTTGTATCTTACAGGACGCGACAATACTCGCCCGCGCTGGATTTGAAAACTCGGCGTCACTACTTCCATTAGCGTTATCCTTAAAAACCGAAACCAACGAAAAAGTCTTCGGTATGGCGGCTGGTTCTTTGACGGAACTGCGAAAATTCGTCGATGATAATGACGCCGCCAGAGATTCATTAAAGAAAATTTCTGGAGAATTTGCACGCGCCACATTTGAGGAATTAGATTGGGATGAAAAAGACGGAGAATCGGACGACGACCGCGAGCGGCGCACTACGGCTTTGAGTTTGATGATTTATAGCGAAGATAAAGAAGTTTTGGACGAGGCAAAAACGCGTTTTGACAGCAATAAGCTGGAAGACTTACCGACAGAAATTCGAGCTTTAATTATCAGCATAAACGTGAGACATTTCGAGACGCCAGAGATGATTGAAAATCTCTTTGCTGCATATAAGAACACACCGTCAAATGACCTGCAGAATGATATTGCAATTGGACTAACTTCTACCAAAAACCTTGAAACAGCAGAAAAAATTCTTGCCAACATTAAAGATTCCGATATTATCCGTCCGCAAGACGCCAGTCGTTGGTTTGTGTATTTAATTCGGACGCGGGAAAATCGCCAGATTGCGTGGAATTGGCTGAAAGAAAACTGGGCATGGGTCGAAGATATATTTGGCGAGGATAAAAGTTACGACGATTTCATTCGCTATGCAGCTACGGCGCTACTAACGCCCAATGAACTTGACGACTTCCAACAATTCTTTGAACCGATGGAAAATATTCCAGCCCTAGCCAGAACGATTAAGCTGGGAATTACCGAAATATCAGCACGCGTCGAGCTGATTAAACGAGACAAAGAGGCGGTTACTTCCTCGTTGTAAATAATTTGACTGCATTATTTTACGGTTTTTGACAAAATCTATTGACATTTTATACTATTAGTGATATAAATGAATACAGCTTTTGTTGACAAGTTGAGATTTATTCCTTGTCCGAAAGTGCACTTTGACAAGTGAAGAGAATCTATAAGACGAAGGTGAGATTTTGCGATATTTTAAGAAATATCCCGAAACCTCATCTTCGATCTATGCCATCCGGGCGTTGATCAGTGTTTCCAGCACGGGCGTTCGCCCAGATGAGGAGAGAGTACTACAATGTCGTTCATTACCGATGAAGTCAAGGCAAAGAGGGCTGCCAACCTCAAGGAAACAGAGAAGAAGATGGAGGCACTCAGGAAAAATGAAGTCTCCCGTTTCTTCGAAGAGGGGATCCCTGAGTTCTGCGAGGAAGTCAGAAAAGTCGCAGTCGACAGATACTTGACGGAAGGTAAGCTTCCAGATAAGATCTCGATCTGTGATCATGATCGTCGAATCACCCCAGCAGTCAACAATCCCAGGTGCCGTAAGGCGCTCCTTGAGAAACTCCAGAGCCTCGAAGAGAAGGTTCGTGACGTTGAATTCAGATGGGTAGAATCCGACCCGGTGAAAATTGCTTGGGGAACTGCTCCCGATCCTTACGTTGTCGTCTACTTCTCCAACAACTAGGAGTAGCAGGCAATAACATCGCAAACATGGCGAGTCTGTAGACTCTCCGTCAGATTCTCTCACTTGTCATGTTTGCTCCATAGATGCGTGTCTATGCTGATGAGTCGGAAACGACGAAAGCGAACAATTTATTCCAACACCACACACTCTTCAACTACAGGCGGATTTCCATCAACAGAAATTGCCAGCATTTGCATATCACAGCTTTCATACTGCGCATTTTTGACAATGAATATTTCAGCAGCAAAACGCATTTGTTGCTGTTTTTTATTTGTAATTGCCGCCAATCCATCGCCGAAATTGTCATTTTTACGATATTTGACCTCTGTAAAATATAGAACATTATCTTTTTTACTAACAATATCAATTTCGCAATATCGCGTCCGCCAATTCCGCTCTATAATCTCATGACCATCAGCCACCAACCAATCCGCCGCCGCTTGCTCACCTTTATCGCCAATTTGACGCGTCGTGTCTTTTTGCTGATTTTTAGATTTTCTATCGTCAGACGCATTTTGCGAATTCGCCTCAACATTAGCATATTTGACCAACGGCGCAAAACTCAGCCTATGCAGCGGCGTCACACCCAGATTGTCAATAGCCGCTCGATGCTTCACCACACCATAACCAACGTGCGAAGAAAAATCGTATCCCGGATAAACATCATCCTGCTCTGCCATGAATTTATCACGAGCCACCTTAGCAATAATCGACGCCGCCGAGACGCTCGGAATCAGACCGTCGGCTTTCGCTATAATTGTTACATACTTTTCTAGCGGTGTACCCGCCAAAAAATTGACCGTCCCATCGATAATAATCTCATCAAACTTCGAGCCATTTTTCTGACATTTCGCTTGGATTTCTTTAACTGCACGCCGCGTCGCCAACTTAAGCGCCTCGCTCATTCCTATTTCATCCAGCTCCTCAGCAGAAACCCAACCCAACGCCCAAGCCGACGCTTGCTCGCGAATTTCCCCATCGAGCAATTCACGGCGTTTTTTAGTCAATTTTTTACTATCATCAAGCCCTTCAATTTCAGTGCCACCCAAAACCACCGCACCAATCACCAACGGTCCAGCCCACGCGCCGCGCCCGACTTCATCAACTCCCAAAATCACCCGACAATCTTCCCTTTTTCGTCATAAAATTCGCAATAATCCAGCCAATCCAAATTGTTGCCGCACCTAATGTATTCGCCAGAATATCCCAATTCGTGTCGTCCAATTTTATGCTCGCCAAACCTGCATTGACCATAAATAATTCCGCCAATTCGTTAATGCAGCCCAACGCCGAAACTAAAGCGAAGACTGAAAACGCCGTCACCAGCCA
>UNSP01000058.1 GCA_900556355.1 Candidatus Saccharimonadota bacterium
TTTCATTGCAAGCAGCAATTGGCGGTAAATTTATTGCTAGGGAAAATATCGGCGCTTACCGAAAAGACGTTACGGGCTATCTTTACGGCGGCGATGTCAGTCGTAAAAAGAAGCTTCTCGCCAAGCAAGCACGTGGTAAAAAACGAATGAAGCGCTTTGGTAAAGTTGATATACCGAGCGAAGCGTTTATGGTGATGCTGAAAAGGGATTAATCGTGAAAAAACCTATTGTTTATATTGATATGGATGGTGTTTTGGCGGATTTCAAATCTGCTTTAACAAAAATATCGCCCGAGTTGATTGATGAGTTTGCTGGTCAGCACGATAATATTCCAGGAATTTTTTCTTTAATGGAACCCGTGCCTGGAGCTATCGAGGCGGTTTACACCCTGAAAGACAAATACGATTTATATATTTTATCTTCTTCTCCATGGGAAAATCCGACGGCTTTGGGTGATAAGTTGGCGTGGGTGAAAAAGTATTTTGGCGGCGAAGGTTCGGATAATGTTTTCTTCCGTAAGGTTATTTTTTCGTCAGCAAAGAATTTGAGTCGAGGCGATATTTTGATTGGCGAATGGTGCGGGCGAGTTTTCTGGTCGGCTTATTCGTTTTGGAAGTTCTGAATTTCCCAATTGGCAATCTGTACTTGATGAGTTATTATAGGTAAATATTATGCCAAGTATTGAAGATCTTATTACAAATTATCAGCCAACTGAATCGACAATTGAGTTGGTCAAAAGTACAAAAATTGCGCTGCTCGCGGGAATTTCTGGTGCAGGCAAAGACACGATAAAAAAACAATTACTGAAATCCCCAGAGTTTCGCGATATTGTTTCTCACACTACGCGCGCGCCACGCACAAATAACGGATGTGCCGAGCAAGATGGAATTGATTATCACTTTATTGATTCGCAAACTGCCGAAAATATGCTACAAAATAATGAATTCATCGAGGCAAAGTTTGTCCACGGTACGGTTTATGGGACGTCAGTGGCTGAGCTGAAATTAGCGCATGATCAGAACCGCGTGGCAATCACCGACATTGACGTTCAGGGCGTGGAGGAATATGAGCGACTGGCGCCAGATAGCATTGCGATTTTCATTGTGCCACCAAATAGCCAAACTTGGATTGAGCGATTAAAAAAGCGTTACGCAACCGAAGAAAATTTTCAAGCAGAGTGGCCAAAGCGTCACGCCTCGGCGATAAAAGAGTTGGCTTACGCGCTTGAAGTTCCGTATTATCACGTGATTATCAATGACGATTTGGAGCGAGCAATTCGAGTGACCGAGGAAATTATTTTGCGCGGCGACGTATTTAAGCGTCAGGATGACGAGGCGCGTTTGGTAGCTCGAAATCTCCTCAATGATATAATTAATCTATGAGTTCAGTAAAAACTCCAAAAAAAATAGCAGCCAGGCAAGATCGTTCCTCGAAGACCTTGACTACATTGCTAGACCAATCCTTCTTTATCTTTGCAGGTTTGGCGTCGTTTTGGTTGGCGTGGTTAGTGCTTAGAGAAGGTTGGGCGACGGGCGGTTGGTGGCTGGTTGGTTTGTTCTTTGTTGTGTGGATAATTGTGGCATATTTGGCACTGCCTAGGCTTCATCGAATTTTGAGCAATATGTACGTACCGAATTATTTTATCGGCAGGACACGAACGGCGGACGGAGTATTAAGTGACCCTGTCAATTTGAGCGTGCGCGGTTCGGAAGAAAAGCTCCATAAGGCAATGACTGAGGCTGGCTGGGTTTTGGCGGATGACATAACTCCAAGGTCAGCTTGGAAAATGGTACTTACGGTGCTGAGCGGTCGTAGTTATCCAAATGCACCAGTGTCGCCCGCATTTTTGTTTGGCAGACGGCAGGACTTTGCTTATCAGCAGGAAGTTGACGGCAATCCAAGGCGTCGCCACCACGTTAGATTTTGGCGATGTCCAACTGGCTGGCTTCTTCCTGGCGGTCATCGAGTTGATTGGTTGGCGGCTGGTACATACGATAAGAGTGTTGGCTTTTCTTTGTTTACTTTCCAGTTCACGCATAAAATTGACGAGAATATTGATATTGAACGAGATTATATAATTGAGTCAGTTAAAAGTAACAATAAAAATGTTAGAGTGACGATATTAAAGGATTTTTCAACGGGCTATCATTCGCGCAATGGTCTTGGAGATTCTATTCGCACCGATGGTGATTTGCCAATTTTGGGAGTTGGTCGGATAAAGGCTGACGATAATGTCACGGCTTCAACGCGGCTCGGAGTGATTATGGATGGAACAATTTATGATCGTCATCCGCGAAATCACGAAACTTTATTGGAAGAGCTTTGGAGCCGCCGACCACCGCAGATTTTAATTGGCGGCGGACTAATGATTTTGGCGTCGTTGTTCACAATTGGGCAAATGCTGGTGGACTTTTCTAGCTGGCCGACGACTTTGGTGCAAGTTGCGAATATTGATGGAATTGATATAAATGCTGCGAATACCATGTTGTCAATGATGGCTGGCTTGAATGTGCTGTTGGTCGTGGCGGAAATCGTGCTGGTTGGACTGCTACTTCGAGGAAGTAGTCGGGCGCGAATTTCACTACTTTCTGTGGCGACACTAGCCATTGTCACCGAATCTTTATCCGTGACAATTGGGCGAATTAATGCGTCGATTATGTTGCTTTTGATCTCAATTGGCGTGCATATTATGATCATGATGTTGTTTTCTTCAGATGCAGCGCGCTACTTTACGGAAAGACGATAAGGCTTGGCACTCTGCTTGTATGAGTGCTAGATTTGCGATATAATTGAACTATGACCGAACGTCAACAAGCAATCCTTGTCGCTATTATTGAGCAATACGCTGAAATTGCGGCGCCAGTTGGCAGCGTAACGCTAGCCAAACTGTTTGGCGTGAGTAGCGCCACGATTCGCAGTGAAATGGCAAAACTTGAGGAGATGGGATTTATTGAGGCGCCCCACACGAGCGCAGGTCGAATTCCGACAGATAAGGGATATCGTTTTTATGTCAATGGAATCACGGCGGCGCAAATGACGGAATTGCCGAGCGGTATTGATAGCAGTACGAAGGCAATTGAGGCGCACGTCAATTCAAATGTTGATACTTCAGACAAAGCGATTCGTCGAGCAGTTGATGGTTTGGTGGAAATGACTGGCAATTTTGGTTTTGCGTCGTTTGGTTCGAGTTTATACATGAACGGAATGACTCAGTTATTCAGTCAGCCAGAGTTTGGTGATGGCGATCACGTTCAGGCGGTTGCTAAATTGATTGACAATATCGAGCCGTGGCTGCGTGAAGCGGCACCGGACGAACCGCTAAATGTGTTTATTGGTAGCGAAAATCCAATTGGTAAGAGTAGCGGTGCTACGTTGATTATAAGTAAATTCAAGTCATCGTCTGGTGGCGATAATTACATCGGTGTGATTG
>UNSP01000059.1 GCA_900556355.1 Candidatus Saccharimonadota bacterium
TAACGTAAAATAAAACCGCCCAGTGATTGAGCGGTTTTTGAATTGTCGGACTAGCTTGTCAGATTATTTAGTCTTTTTGTCTGATTTTGGAGAATCAGTTTTAGCTGCTTTTTTAGCGTTAGCTTTCTTTGCTTTGTTTGCCAAAGCTGCTTTACGAGCTTCAGCGGCTGCTTGACGAGCCTTAAATCGATCAACACGACCTTCGGTGTCGATAATCTTTTCCTCACCAGTAAAGAATGGGTGTGAAGCTGATGAAATGTGAACCTTAACCAATGGATATTCGTTGCCGTCTTCCCATTTGATGGTTTCGGTTGTTTGCGCTGTTGACTGAGTCAAGAACGCGAAGCCCGCTTGTTCGTCGCTAAATACGACAGGGCGATAGTTCTGTGGGTGAATACTGCTTTTCATAACTGTTCAATTGTACATAATTTATCGGAAAATGTCAAAAGTCCGTAGCCTTAACTTTGCTATTTTGGCGAAATTATGACATAATATAGGTATGATTGAGTTACCGACTAGTCCTAATGCTTTGAGTGAGTTAAGTCCAGTGGCGCCGCCAAAGTTATTATCACAGGCTCAAGACGCTAGTCGAGATAATCTTATGGTCTATGTAAAAGCGGATAATTATCTGGGCACGGAAACGAGCGATCCTTCATTTATGGAAAGTCGATGTGAAACGACTGAATACGAAGCGATAAATGATTTTGTGCAATTTATAAAGATGACAGAGCGTTATTTACCTGATTACATAGAGAATTGCGCTAAAGAGTTAATAGATGAATTGGCGTTTTTGGGCATGCCGGAACTAAATTTCGCAGCAAACGCGCTAGCGAAAAGGCTGAGATGTCATTTGGAGGTTGATAATAAGCCGGTCTATATTGACGTAGGAAATTCACTAAGTCAGTGTCGTACTAAAAACAAGATGAAAAGTAGTCAGTATATTTTAAGTCTGGTCTTATCTAAATTTCCAGACGATGAATTCGAAGAATATGAAGGTAGACTGAAAGTGTATGGCGGTAGAGGTGAGATCGACAAGAGTTCTAAGATTTTATTTCTTGATGATTGGATTGCTAGCGGCGATCAGGTAAAGGAACGAATTGCAGGATTTGAAGTAGATAATGACCCTGAGGATCATGAGGCAAGTGTTTTGGTTATGGCGGCTAGTGGAGATTATCTTGATGGCGGCATAAGTGCGTACTCCCAGTATGGAGGAGCGACATATCCTGTAGAGGCTTGCTACGTGCTCAAGAATAGTCCTGATGCTGGAGGTATGAGCAGAGTGACGGGCATACATTCTTCGACCGATAACACATTTGGCTATGAAGTTGACGGTATAGCGTACTGTGCTATCGAAAGAGGAATTCTCAAAGGAGAGGGAATTGATGAGCTAAGTCTGCCCGCATTGGCAAATATAGTGCGACCGTATCGAAATGGTGAAGATTTTGATGGTTTGTCGCGATTTAGACAATTGTTAGAAAGAGAGTAATATTTGCAGATTTATTGACTATTTGGTATAATTGCTGGGTAACTAATTTTAATGACACAATCCGTTTCACACTCCAAATCGTGGGCGGATGAGGCAAAAGGAGAAGAGAATGTCTGTAAAGGTAGACATTAAGGCTTTGCTGGAGTCAGGTGTTCATTTTGGACACAAAACCAGCCGCTGGCACCCAAAGATGGCGCCATATATTCACAGTAAGCGTCAGGATAGTCACATTATTGACTTGACTAAGACTGTTGAAGCTTTGGACAAGGCTTTGCCAGAATTGACAAAAATCGCTGCATCAGGCCGCAAGGTTTTATTCGTTGGCACTAAAAAGCAAGCTAAAGACGTTGTTCGTGAAGCAGCTGAAAAAATCAACCAGCCATACGTAGTTGAACGCTGGATTGGTGGTATGCTGACTAACGGTTCAACTATTGCTCAGCAAATTAAGAAGCTGAAGAATCTTGAAAAGCGAATGGCTTCAGGTGATTTGGAAAAGCGTTACAATAAGCTTGAGGTGCAGCGCTTCCAAGAGGAAATCGACAGCTTGAATATGAAATATGGCGGCATCAAGGATTTGATGGGCAAGCCAGGCGCTGTTGTTGTAGTTGACGCATTGACCGACGCAAATGCAGTTCGCGAGGCTCAAACTTTAGGTGTGCCAGTATTTGCAATTGTTGACACCAACGTTAACCCAACAGGAATCGATTACGTAATTCCAGGTAACGACGACGCTGTTAAGGGTATTCAATTGCTATTAGACTACTTCACCGCAGCTGTTGCTGAAGGCGCAGGTAGCGTAAAGGCTGAAGAAAAACCAGCTAAAAAAGAGGAGAAATAGGATGGGCGTTTCTGTTGACGATATCAAAAAATTGCGCGAATTGACCGGCGTAGGCTTGACTGACGCTAAAAAAGCTTTGGTTGAAGCTGAGGGTGATTTCGATAAAGCTTTGGAGGCTATGCGCAAAAAAGGCTTGACGAAAGCTGAAAAGAAGGGTGATCGTGAAGCCCGTGAAGGTTTGATCGAAAGCTATGTTCACTCTGGCCGAATCGGCGTTATCGTTGAGGTAAACTGCGAGACCGACTTCGTGGCTCGACTTGACGACTTTAAGACATTGGCGCACGAAATTGCTATGCAGATTGCAGCGATGAACCCAAAGTATGTTTCTGAAGCTGACATTCCAGCAGAGGAAATGGAGCGCGTTAAAACTGAGCTTATGGCGAGCGAATCTTTGGCAAGTAAGCCTGAAGAAATGCGTGAGAAGATTGTCGAAGGTCAATTGAAGAAGCATTTTGCTGAGCAAGTTCTTATGAGTCAGGCTTACATTTTGGACGATTCTAAGACTGTTGAGCAGCACATTAAGGAAGCAATTGCAAAATTAGGCGAGAACATCGTTATTCGTCAATTCAAGCGAATTGAGCTGGGCGTAAGCGAATAGATTTTCACACAGAGAAGAAGTCGGCCGTAGCAATGCGGTCGATTTTTTATTGTGTGGAAATTATTGAGCAGCCGTCTTTTTGGTGGCGCGCATCTGTCGTGGTGACGATAAATTGGTGATTTTGGATGGTTTCTTGGAGGAGTTTTTCGCGAGTGGCGTCTAGCTCCGAGAAAACGTCGTCCAGTAGAATTAGCGGTCGAGATTGACTGACTTCTGTTTGAAGCTCTAGCTCTAGCAACTTGAACGCCAGCATAATTGTACGCATTTCGCCACGTGAAGCAACTTTAATAGCGGGCTGATCATGGAGGAAAATTGTGAAATCTTCACGGTGTGGGCCGGCAGAAGTAAATCCTGTGACTATTTCAT
>UNSP01000060.1 GCA_900556355.1 Candidatus Saccharimonadota bacterium
ATGATATTGTACTGACAGCACTGAATGACTCGGTAGCTCCAAAAGCTTCGGTAGCTTCGAAAGACCCAAAAGCTCCAAAAGCTCCAAATACAGGTGGTGAAAAATTGGCTGTTAACTTGATTGGCGCTATAGCTGGAGTAGCTTCAGCGGCGGCATTGCTGATTGTAGCAAAGCGAAAAAGCTTTAATAAAAAATAAAATAAACCAAAATTAAAAGCGGACAGGCACGTCGTAAGCAGTTTGACGCAGGGCGTGTCTGTTTACCGCAGTAAAAACAGACAATGATACAAAGAGAACGAAAAATTAATCGCAGTTTGCAGACGCCATTAAGAGCGAGGGGGCGAGTGACTATACCTCGGCGTGGATTGGCAAGTAATGTTGTCGCTAATACTGTCAGTAATGTGAATACGAAGAACATTGTTGACGTTGTGCGCACTTCCGCGCCAGCCAAGGTGAGACCGACCCAGCAATCCAAGGTGAGGCCGACCCAGCAAGATGCGAAAAAACCAATAAATCATGCACGAATTAATAAAAGATTAGCTCGTTCGGCTCGCCTGTTAGTTATTTGTAAAAAATCAATAGCTAATGGTTGCCGTGACGGTAAAAAAAGGCACACCAAGCGATATTTACAAAATATTTTAGGTAGCAACTTTTGTAAAAAAGCACCTAGTTTTGCGGCTTCTGCTCTTTTGATAATCTCGATATATTCGTTTGCTGACTCCTGGCTGCTTAATAATCGAATAAAAAACGCTGTAAATGCGACGCCGGTAGCTGCGCGTAGCGATAATCTGGATGATCGAAAAAATAGTGAAGGCAAAGACGAGACCAAAGTGTCTGATGATGCTATTGCCAAATATAAGGTTGCTGCAGATTTGCCGCGAGTCATTACCATTGAGAAGTTGGGGGTTAAGGCTAGGGTTTTGCAGATGAACGTCAATTCGGACGGCTCAATGCAGTCTCCTATAAATATTTTTGATGCAGGATGGTACACTGGTAGCGTTAAGCCAGGTCAGCCAGGGGCATCTATTATTGTCGGACATGCGTCGGGTACAACTTTGGGCGGAGTTTTTAATAAGCTAGAGACTTTGAATGCCGGTGATACGATTAGTGTCGAGCGTGGCGACGGTAAAATACTGCGTTATCAGGTAATAAAAAAACAAACAGTTAAATTGTCCGATGTGGATATGAATAGTTTTATTCGGCCAGCTGATGGTGTATCTGAGGGTTTGAATTTGATGACATGTGCAGGAGAATGGATAAAAAATTCTCAAACTCGTGATCGTCGAGTGATGGTATTTACTAAGCGAATTTAAGTTGTCTGATGTTATAATTTATGCATGGAACATTGCCAGATCACGATAAATTATTAACCGACAGAGCCTTGCGGTGTGCGGCGACGGAGCTAAACGTTGATTTATCTGAATTACGGATCACGCCAGTAAGTGGCGGCTTTTCGCTTAATCGTCGAGCGTTAGTGTCGTCTGGTGGTCGAACGATTTTCGTTAAAGAAGTTGATACTAATTTATTGTCGGATGAGGGCGAGCGGGAATTAGGCTGGCTAAAAAAAGATTATGCAGTAACGCGTTTGTTGCAGAAAACTTATCCGCAATATGTTGCTGATTGGACTGAATTGGCTGATGACGGTTACGTGTTGATGACGAGCAGTTACGCTTCGTCAGATGGGTGGTTGTGGCAACCTCCGACGGATAACTCTGTCGCGGAACGTTATATTTCGACAGTGATAACCGCGGTTCGCGAGTTGGAAAAAATAAAATTGCCGCAGGAGTTGATTGAAGAATTGCAACTACAACCGTTTGTGGCGAGAGAGCTTGGCTTAGATGATGGGATTGATCAGATTATTGCTGACGCTGATATTCGTCGTCGATTGATTGATAATTATCAAAAACTATTGCCAAATCAGTTGGAGATTAATCAGCGGCGTTGTCAGGCTATAATTGAGCTGTTAGAAAAGCGCGATGAGTTGATTGATATTTCGGCGCGCGCTAAAGAATTTGCCAAGCAGACGGAAGATTGCTTTAATCATTCGGATGTTCGTAGTGACAATTTGGCATTTAATCTGCAAACTGGCGAGTTGAAGTTGGTCGATTGGAACTGGGTTTCTTATGCACCCCAGGGATCTGGTGCGACAGAATTTCTGGTTGATATGGCGCGTCATGGTCATGACGTAACGCCGTGGCTAGGTGAGTTGAACGTGGAAATGCTGGCGTCATTTGTCGGATTTTTCCTTATACGTAGCCTCAAGCCACCACTCAAGCCGGGTGATAATCTTCGTCAAATGCAGGCGCTATCAGCGGCTGCTGCTTATGATTTACTGCAATCTATGTAAAGAAATCATAAATGTAAATAATACAATGTACTTTCATTGACAGACGCTATATATCGCGTGTATATTCAATATTAAGCACTACATATGGTGTTTTAGAAAATAAATAACGTTTTTTGCAACATGCGCCTACTGGAGAGGTTGGGCTAGCTTGCTATTTTTATAAACAAGGAGGGGGAATGTATAAATCAATTAAAAAACGCGATTTCACTTGTATGTAATAATAAAGGATATGTATCTGACGAAACAAGGAAAAAAATTGAAAAAGCAATTGAAAAAGCAGGACTGGAAACTGGTGAATTTGACGCCGCTCAAGCAGTTGAATTGACCGACAAAGTTTTGGGCGTTTTGGAAACTCGTAACCAAAAGCGTCTACCAAGCGTTGAAGATATTCAGGATATTGTTGAGGATGCGTTGATTGACTCTAAGTTTAAGAAGACTGCAAAGGCGTACATTATTTACCGCGATCAGCATAAAAAATTGCGCGAAATTACCTCTAATGCACACGTTGATTTGATTGATAAATATCTGAAAAATTTGGACTGGAAAGTTAATGAAAACTCTAATATGGGCTACAGTCTTCAGGGTTTGAATAACTATGTTTCAGCAGAAATTACGAAGACTTATTGGCTGGATAAAATTTATACATCGAAGATTGGACAAGCTCACAAAGAAGGCGACTTGCACATTCACGATCTTAACTTGCTAAGCGTTTATTGTGTTGGTTGGGATTTGACTGACTTATTACAAGAAGGATTTACCGGCGTGGCTGGTAAGGTTGCCTCTAAACCAGCTAAGCATTTCCGATCAGCACTTGGTCAAGTTGTAAACTTCTTTTATACATTACAGGGCGAAGCAGCTGGTGCGCAGGCTTTTTCTGATTTTGACACACTATTGGCGCCGTTTATTCGTGCTGACAAATTGAGCTA
>UNSP01000061.1 GCA_900556355.1 Candidatus Saccharimonadota bacterium
CCTCTTGGTGGATCTCCTCCCTGAAGGCACAAAAGAACTCACTCTCGACGCACTTTTAGTGATTGATGGTGATAAAATCAAGGTTGGTACGCCAACTGTAAAAGGCTCTAGCGTTAAGGCTAAGGTCGTAGAAGCGGAAGTTAAGGGCGACAAGCTTCGCGTTATCCGCTACAAGAGTAAGAAGCGTGTACACAAAGAAACTGGTCATCGCCAGAAGTACACGAAGATTGAAATTACGTCAATCAAATAATCTGAAGAGCCGCTTTCGTAAAGGAAGCGGTTTTTTGATGTCTGTTATTTATGTTCTGCTCATGCTATAATTAAGGCAGGTAAAAAGGGGAACGAATGACAAAAATCATTGCGGTGACAAATCAAAAAGGTGGCGTCGGCAAAACAACGACGTCAATTAACGTAGCATATTTTTTGGCAAAAGCTGGCAAGAAAACATTATTGGTGGATTTTGATCCGCAGGGTAATGCCACTAGTGGACTTGGAATAGATAAGCAGAATTTGGGCGCAACAATATCAGAGGTGATTATGCGACAAATTGACCTGGCTAATATCATATTGCCGACGGAATATAAAAACTTATCAATCGCTCCAGCTACACCTCATTTGGCGAATACGGAAGTGGAATTGGCGCAGGCGCAGGGAAGGTTTGTTCGCTTGCGGGAGGCTTTGCAAAAGGCGACGGATTACGACTATATTATTATTGATAGCCCACCGAGCTTGAGTTTGTTGACAGTCAACGGTATGATTGCCGCTAATTACGTATTGCTTCCAGTTCAGGCAGAATTTTACGCATTGGAAGGATTGGGACAGCTTTTGGAAAGTATGAAATTGATAAAGAAGGGGCTTAATCCACCTCTGGAATTATTGGGTGTTTTGCTGACGATGATGGACTCCAGGACGACTTTGTCTGGTCAAGTTCACGCTGAGGTTAAAAAATATTTCCCAGATAAGATTTTTAAGAATAGTATTCCGCGAAACATTCGCTTGGCTGAAGCCCCTAGTCATGGCGCGCCAGTTGGTGCGTATGATCGTTTTTCAAAAGGCTCTCGGGCTTATAAGGCGCTAACGAAAGAAATTATAGAGAGGGTGGAACGATGAAAAAAGGTTTAGGTAGAGGTTTTGGGTCATTGATTCCGACTAGCTTAATTGATGAAACGTTTGATCCAACCGCACAACAAGATGTGAAAGTTTCTCATTTGAGAGATATTGCTATTGATCAAGTCGTCCCAGATCCAGATCAGCCGCGTCGCTTTTTTGATGAGAATGCTTTGAATGAGTTGACGGAATCGGTGCGCGAGCATGGTGTGGTTCAGCCGATTGTTGTGACGCCAAAAGGCGATAAATATTTGATCGTGGCGGGCGAGCGACGTTGGCGTGCGGCGAATAGGGCGGATTTAACAGAGGTGCCGTGTATTGTCAGGAGTATGAGCGACCAAAATCGCTTGGAGACTTCTTTGATTGAAAACTTGCAACGACATGATTTGAATGCGCTTGAAACTGCGACTGCTTATCAAAAATTGCGCGACCAATTCAATATGACGCTGGAGGAAATTGGCAAGCGTTTGGGTGGTAAATCTATAAGTGCGGTCAGTAATACGTTGAGGCTGCTGAAATTACCGAAGTCTGTGCAGCAGGCGTTGTTTGAGGGGCGATTGAATGAAGGGCAGGCAAGGCCTCTAATCGGGTTACCTGATGACGTTGCGGAAGATATTATGGAGCGAGCTATCCGCGAGGAGTGGTCTGCGCGACGGATCGAGCAGGTTGTTACTTTGTGGAAACAGGCGAAGGCTAGTCCAATCGAGAACAAACGACGCCCAGCAGATATGCCTCACGCAGATGCTGTTGAAAGTATTTCAAAGCGATTTGGGACAGGTGTGAAAATTCGTACAAACGGCCGTGGAGCTGGTCAGATTAGTATCAAGTTTAAGGATAATCTTGAATTTGAACGAATAAGAGAATTGCTCGAAAAATAATTTTTATTAGAACGAGCGAATTTTATTGAAAGGAAATATTCGTAGGCTAACTGGCCCAACTATGTCATAAAGGGGGATCGGTCCCATACAGTTTCGAGAGTCGCAAGAATAGCTTCCTTGGCGGTGATCGCCCATAACGAATATTGTGCCTTCCGGTACGGTCGTATCGACATCTCCAGAAGTAGGTTGTCCTGGCTCATTTTTATTGACTGAGGTGTCAGGGTTAAATCCGTCGGGATTTTCTGTGTTGTAAACGGTTACGGTGCCGTTTTTCACAGTAACTCGCTCACCAGCAAAGGCAATTACGCGCTTAACAATGTACTCGTCTTTACCTGTCGAGGCGTTAAAATTTGGATTCTTAAACACAATTACTTGTCCGCGCTTTGGGGTATAATTTTTATTTTGCAATTTTGAGCTAGTGACGGGCAATCGATTGACGATCAGGCGATCACCGGTGTACATAGTTGTTTCCATACTGGCGCCTTCAACATTGAAAGTTTGAAATACAAAAGTGTTCAATAAAAGTGTACCAATCACCACGCCAACAACGAAAATGACCATTCCCAGGCCATCTTGTAATTTTGGATGACGATCCATAAAAGTAGCGTCCATTGTTTCAATTATAAGCGTTTTGTGTGTTATAATCAATAGATATGAAACCACGCAAACAGTCGATGGACGGATTTGTCGCCAAGCGACCACAGCGAACTTCGTTGGGGGAAATTACTAGCAAAAAAACGACTACGCTCGGGCATTATCGTAGTAACGAAGATAGTCCGCAAGTGTCGAATAATGCGACAAGGAGTATTCAGCAACCAACTTCTGCTAATAAATTAAGGCAGAATATTAGTGAATCTTTGGCCGCAATTGATGAAAACACCCAGCCTTCTCCTCGACAGGAGCGTAAGCAGAAGCGTAAGAAAAAGTTAATTACCAGGATTGTTCTTGCGATTATCGGAATTATTATTGCAATTGTGGCGGGCTGGCTGCTATTAAAATTATGGCAGACGATGAACTCGGTGTTCCATAACGGCGGAATCTTAGGGTTGTTTTCGCAGCAGAAGCTGAAAGAGGATGCTTATGGCAGAAGTAATGTGCTGATTTTAGGTACAACAGATGACGATCCAGACCATCCAGGTGCGACATTGACTGACTCGATGATGATTCTTAGCGTCAATCAGACAAAGAAGGATGCGTATATGTTTAGCATTCCGCGTGACTTGTATGTAAAATTTGGCATGGCGTGTAATTCTGGCT
>UNSP01000062.1 GCA_900556355.1 Candidatus Saccharimonadota bacterium
TTAAAAACATACTCAGCGAGTAAATTGCTTGATTTCGTAATCTCAAAAACGGTAAAGTGAGTTTTCGTGATGATTTGATTTTTTTCAAACAGAAGGCGATTATGCGATTGATAAAAGAGATCGATTTGTCGAACATTGGGATTAATAAAGCGCCTAATAATAGGAAAACCAGCGGAAGATTTTGTAGGACGGCCGACCATAAATTGTCAGATTTGCCACCAGCTAATCCGTTGACGAAATAAAAAATTATCTCGTCGATTTGTGAATCTTTAAAGACTATATATTTATAGCGCGCCGCAATTAAACAAAATGCCGCCAAAAAAAGCAAAATGATTGATATTGATTTAATCCAGAAACGTTTGGTAAATTTAATTTTTCTCACCATTCTATTATATCACTTACGTTTTTTGCGGATGAAGGGGTATAATAAAAGCATGAGCAAGAATAAGACGCGCACATTCGGAATTAGTTGGTGGATTGGTTTGGTTTTATTTGCGGGGATGATTTGTTTGATGTTGGGCGATATTTTACATCGAGATGGCGTAATCGGCTCAAAAACTGATGTTCTGGTGATGGGCACAAATGCTGGATTTAAGCCGTTTGAATATATTGATAACAATCAAGTGGTTGGCTTTGACGTTGATCTGGCGAGGGAAATTGCTAAAAGCTTGGGTAAAGATTTGAAGGTCGAAGATATGTCGTTTGATGGGCTACTTCCGGCGCTGGATAGTGGGCAAATTGATATGGTGGCGGCTGGAATGACAGTGACGCCTGAGCGAGAGAAAAATGCGTTGTTTTCAGATTCGTATTATTCGGCGTCACAGAGAATAATTGTTAAAAAGGGCAGTCCGATTCGCAATAAATATCAATTGCCAGGGCGAAAAATTGGCGTACAGCTGGGTACGACTGGCGATACTTTGGCGTCTAAGATTGCTGGCGCATCAGTCACGCAATTCCAAACCGCGCCGAGTGTTTTGCAGGAATTAAGTTCGGGAAAAATTGAAGCAGTTATTCTGGACGACGCTCCCGCAAAGCAATATTCGGCTGGATTTTCTGACTTAGAAATCTTACCGGGTGCGCTCAGCGATGAAAGTTATGCGATTGCTATTAAAAAGGACAATAAAGACCTCCTAGAAAAGGTTAATAAAGAAATTGCCAAGATGAAAAAAGATGGTCGCTATGAAAAGCTGATCCGCAAATATTTTGGCGAGGAGGCTAAATCGTGAATTTTTGGGAAGTGATTTTTGGCGGCGGTCGATGGCTATTTTTATGGCATGGATTAGAGGTGACGCTGGTTTTGACTGTGTTGTCGCTTATTTTAGGATCGGCAATTGGTGTGCTTGTCGCCCTGATGCGCACGTCGAATTTACGACCATTTGGCAGGATGAAAACAAGCAGACTCGCGAACTTTAATCCGCTGGCTAGTCTGGGAAAAATTTATGTCGATATCATTCGCGGCACGCCACTTTTGGTTCAACTATTGATTATGTATTACGTCGTTTTTGGGTCGTATCAATTTATGCCGAAGATTTTTGTGGCGGCGGTGGCGTTCGGGATAAATAGCGGAGCGTACATCGCTGAGATTATCCTTGGCGGAATTCAGAGTATTGACAAGGGGCAAATGGAAGCGGCTAGGTCTTTGGGTCTGAGTAATTGGCAGGCAATGCGGCTAGTCATTTTGCCACAAGCAATGAGAAATTCATTGCCGGCGTTGATTAGTGAATTTATCGCGCTGTTAAAGGAAACTTCGGTTGTTGGTTGGATTGGTCTGAATGATATTATGCGAGGCGCGGACAATATTCGTTTTCAGACGGCGACAGCTTTTCAGTCGCTATTTGCCGCTGCGGCGATGTACTTAATTTTGACGGCGATTTTTACGCGAGTAATGGCGCGAGTAGAAAGGAAATTGAAGCATGACGATGATCAGCGTTAAAAACTTGAAAAAAACGTTAGGCACAAATCGAGTTCTTCGCGATATTGACGTGGAAATTGAAGAGGGCGAGATTGTCGTGGTGGTTGGTTCTAGCGGTTCTGGTAAGTCGACATTCTTGCGTTGTCTGAACCTACTGGAGGAGCCGACTTCGGGCGAGATTATTGTTGATGGAATAAAAATTACTGATCCTCACGTGAACTTGAACGCGTTGCGTCAGAATATTGGCATGGTTTTTCAGCAATTTAATCTGTTCCCGAATTTGAGCGTGATTGAAAATATTAAATTAGCTCCGAAAAAACTGCGTAAATTTTCAGATCAAAAAGCGACAAAATTGGCGCGAAGTTTATTGGACGATGTTGGGCTATTGGACAAAGCGGACGCTTCGCCGAATAGTTTGTCTGGCGGTCAAAAACAGCGAGTGGCAATTGCGCGGGCGCTAGCGATGGAGCCGAAAATTATGCTTTTTGATGAGCCGACTTCAGCACTGGATCCAGAGATGATTGGCGAAGTTTTGGACGTGATTAGGAAAGTTGCCAAAAAGGGAATGACGATGGTAATCGTTACGCACGAGATGAAATTCGCCCGTGAAGTCGGGACTAGGATGATTTTCTTAGACAAGGGCGAGATTATCGAAAATGGGACGCCTGAACAAGTTATGGATCGCCCGAAAACTGAACGTGCCAAAAAATTCTTCGCCAAATAGTCTAAGCAGCCCAGCTATAATTCGCTTAGAACTGGGACTTCTGTCAATTTGTTAACCAGCTGGTCCAAGTCAACCTCTGTCAAATAGCTTGGCAGAATCCGCGTGGTTTTTGGATCGACAAAGCCACACTCCGCTACTTCCTCGACGCCGTGAGAAGTTTTTTCTAAGTCAATGTTTTGGTAATCTTGCCAGTTGGTGATGAGGAAGAAAAATTCCAATTGTTCATTCGGACCGTGCGCTGATTGTTCGCCGGATTCGGCGAATTGTTGTATAAATAACAACTTGCCGATTTCTGGCTTAATGCCAGTTTCTTCAATCATTTCTCGACGCAAACCGTCCAGCAAGCCTTCGCCCATTTCTAAGCCGCCGCCCGGCGTACACCAAAAATCACGACCTTTGCCGGTGTTTGCGGTTAATTTTTGGCAGAAAATTTCGCCGTTTTCATTGATAATAATTCCGCGTACGTTTACTCTTCGTCGCATAAAACCTCCTTTGATTGCTAATAGCCAGAGGTTCAATTAAGCTGAACGTACGCCCAATAATTTCATGGTCGGGGTGACTGGATTTGAACCAGCGA
>UNSP01000063.1 GCA_900556355.1 Candidatus Saccharimonadota bacterium
TATATCTCATCCCCATTGATCCGAATAAGTGCGATCCCATCATATTCATTACTCGAACGATCTTTTTTTACGACACTGGTCTCTAAAACCTCTATTCCGGCAGCAGGAAACTCTTCATTGAGAATTTCTTGCAATGTTGGTTTTGCCATTTCGTTATCATGACGACAGCTTCTTTAGCGCTTTTCCGAAATTCGTTATCATTTCAATGGTTAGTTTTGGCGCGTATGCCGTGGCTTCAAAGTGGCTAAAATTGCCAGAAATTGACCCGATTCTTGCACGATTGAAAAAAGTATTATTTGGGCGATTGGAGTTTAAGGGCTAATGAAAAATATTCGGAATTTTTGTATTATTGCTCATATTGATCACGGCAAGTCTACGCTGGCTGATCGAATGATGGAGATGACTGGGACGGTAGAAAAGCGCGAGATGAAGTCGCAGTTGCTGGATTCGATGGATTTGGAGCGGGAAAAAGGCATTACTATTAAGTTGGCGCCGGTGCGAATGCGATATAAAAATATCGATCTGAATTTGATTGACACTCCGGGGCATGTCGATTTTAGCTATGAAGTTTCGCGTAGTTTGCAGGCTTGCGAGGGTGCGATATTGGTGGTTGATGCTAGCCAAGGAATTCAGGCGCAAACATTGTCGAACGTTTACCTGGCGATGGAGCAGGATTTGACGATTATTCCGGTGTTAAATAAGGTTGATTTGCCGGCCGCTGATATACCGCGTGTATCCAGACAAGTTATTAATTTGTTGGGCTGTGACGAGAGCGAGATTATTCATATTTCTGCTAAAACTGGTCAAAATGTAGACAAGGTTTTGGATGCGGTTGTCGATAAAATTCCGGCGCCAACTGGCGAGGTTGATTATCCGACTCGGGCGTTGATTTTTGATAGCTATTATGACGATTATCGTGGCGTGATTTTATACGTGCGGGTGGTTGATGGGCGAATTAAAAAGGGTGAATCTATCCGAATGATGGCGACTGGTGCAAATGGACTAGCTTTGGAAGTTGGTCATCTTAACCCAGCCATGCAGCCCGACCCTTCGCTTGAAACTGGCGAAATTGGCTATATTGTGACAAACCTGAAGACGACACGCGAGGCGCGGGTTGGTGATACGGTAACGCTGGGGAGATATTTTAATTAAGATTAAAAAGGGAAACCACGAATCTACAAACAATAAGCTTAACTGAATTTTTTGGCGTTGGTTCGTAGTATTGACGCGTATGATTGCTGAAATCAGTTTCCTTACCAGATTTGGCATAGCATTTATTCGACAAAACTCATTAAGTCTCTTAATAAAGAAATCAAACGTCAAACGAAATAGAAGGTTCTTTTTCCTAACGAGAAGGCTCTGGAACGTTACTTAGTTACTTTGTTTGAAGACTCTACTAGAGTGTTTACACAAAATTATTGACAGAATCTTTTCCTTTATAATATAATAAAACCTCATGAGGTATTATATGTCTAAACAAAAAATTAATCTCTTTGTCTTATCTATTGGAGCTTTTATTGGGATCCTTGTCTTTATTGCATATATTCCACAAATTATCGCTAACCTACAAGGAGAAAAAGCTCAACCATTCCAACCACTATTCGCAGCAGTTTCTTGTTTAATTTGGGTAATCTATGGTTGGACAAAAGAACCTAAAAAAGACTGGATCCTCATCATTCCCAATGCAGCGGGAGTGATATTAGGCGGTTTAACTTTTATTACTATAAAAGTTATATAAACAAAACCAGCAACTTCATAAAAAAGTTGCTGGTAGAGATTTTGGACTATCACAAGAAAAAATATTTAACCAAAGTGATATATTGTTTGATAAATCAGAGTATAATAGTAATTAAAAGTAGGATTGGATAGCGAGCAGATTCTTGCTTCCTGCTATGTTTATATTCCATCAAGTGTAAGTTAATTAAGATTAAAGAAGGAAAAATCATGAATCCACAAACAATCAGCTTAACTGAATTACAAAAACACCTCGATCAAACATGTAAAGAGAAGGGGTGGGATAAAAATTCTGTCACTGAAGTGTTCTTATTGTTTACTGAGGAAGTTGGCGAGCTGGCAAAAGCAGTTCGCAAAGAGACAGGATTTAAGGATGAGAAAAAACCTGACAATCATGACAATCTGCGCGAGGAGTTTGCGGACGTGCTGAACTATTTGATGGAATTGGCAAATCGGTTTGACGTCAATTTGGCGGAAGTGTATTTTGAGAAGCACAAGATCAACCAGACGCGACAGTGGAAATAATATATACTATTACTGAAAGGTGCAGATGTAATAGAATGCACGAAATAGGTATTGATATATCTGTTGTTGGCAATTATGAGCAATTTCAAAAACTTTACAGAGAAGATTAGATGTCGCGTAATTCCAGTAACACGCGACCGCCGCGTTTGGTTGGACGAGAAAATTGTTGACGATGATTCGTGTAGTATCTTTATGAATGGACGATCATACGAACTTGGTGAAGAATACGATGACTTTTTGTGTGTCACTGCTGACAACTTTGCTGAACTAGCAGATGTTATTCTCCGCGAGTTGTATGCGCGCGGATTTTCATCGTCAGACTATAAACTGATCAACGAAAATTATGTTCATCTAGATTATAGCTTTTTGAGCGATGACATACCTTGGGTCGCTTGGCGTAATGTTGATGTGATAGTTAAGGGTGATATTACTGACGAGAAGGACTATCGTTGCGACAAAGCTAAGCGCGGTCGGTGGATGAGTTACGCTGAACTGGTTCAGGTTATTGGCAAGAATCAAGCTCATAAGATTTTTGAACATTTGTAGAATAAGTTGCAATATTCCTTTCAAGATGTAATCAATAAAATAAAAGCGTAAGAAACGCGACAATTTATTATTGACATTATATTAACCAGAAAGAAACTTTTAAGAATCGATTGTCTGAAGCGATCGACAGGCCGTTAACGCTGGAAAATACGGACACGTATGTCGATGACGCGCTGGGCGCGGTTATTAATCTGGTCGATGATGTGATTGCCGAATACGATGCCCAGCCGGGTGCTGAGTGGCAGCAGCTTGGAGAATCCAATGGAAAAGAACATGAGGACGCGGCGCTTGAATATTTTGGACTGGAGGATGTGGAAGACATTCTCAGGCATTTGGAGGATAAAGCTAACCAATTTACAGCAATTGGTCATGTGATTGCGCAGGTGAACAAAACCAGCGATGT
>UNSP01000064.1 GCA_900556355.1 Candidatus Saccharimonadota bacterium
TGTACGCTCATTATGGGCGTGGTGTTTATCGCCGTGGCTCTCAGCCGTTATCTGTCTTCCGTGCGTGCCGCGCGCCAACTTAATAATCGCCGGCATACCACCAATCTCTTCAATGAGCGAATCAATGTCAGTCGCGTTTCGAGAAAAGACCGTCTTCGGAATCGACACTCCTGCTTTAACTAATAACTGCGTTGAGCGCAATTTATCCCGCGCCCTAGTAATTGCAATCGAGCGATTCATGAAAAACGCCTTCGGATGCATCATCTCCAATTGACGCAAAACCGCTGTTCCATACTTTGTCATGTGGCTCGCGATTCGCGGAATTACCACATCAAAATCACCAATCTCCTTACCCTTGTAAATAACCGTCGGATGCTTTTCGTCAATTGAAACGTAGCAGTTTTTATACTTAATAACTTCAACTTGATGACCGCGCTTTTCAGCCTCTTCTTTCAGGCGAAGCGTCGAATAATTAATGTTGCCGTTAGATAAGATTGCAATTCGCATTATTTTTCTTCACCTTTCTGATGATATTTTTTATAGAATTTATATGGATCTAACTTTATCTCTTCATTAAGACTGAAGACTGTGGGCGCTTTTTTTCTACGTACTTTTTTCTTTGACACATCCACTAGGAATTTTCCAGAAATCGACCGTCTCCCAATTAACACCGGAAATTCATTCTTCGACCGATCAGATAGATTCATTAACATTTTAATTTTTCGCCCACTAATTTTTACCCAAAAATGTGTCCGGTAACGAATCTGCTCACGACCAGACGAACTACGCACCCTCGCCACGGAATAATCAGTTCTCTTAAATATCTTACCGTCATAATACGGCGAACCCTCACCAAACAAAGAAAATTTCAACACTCCATCTTTATCAATGCGAATATTACTCGCCCAAACCGCACTGGAATCGGCGCCCGTATCAATTTTAGCTGGGATTTTTTGCGCTCGCTCGCCGAAGTTCACAAACTCAGTTGACCCAATAATGGATTTTTCTTTCATACGTCAATATTATGGCATAATTTATGATATATATCAATATCTAAGCTGGGCAATTATCCCATTGAAACAAGTTCGCCAACTATTATCAGTGCTTATGCTTTTGTTTTTAGTTTACTAACTCTATAATGTCCATTATATGGATGATAAAGAAAAGATAGAAATTCTACAGGCGACTCTTGTCGAACAACAGCGTTTCCACGATGAACTAACTCACTCGTTTGAAAATATCAAAAACAAAATCATTGTCTATATTGGTGCTATTTTAACTGTGCTTACATTTCTTTATTCTGGTGCGATTGACGCATCTAAGGGCGTCAAGGAGAGGCTGTTCATACCCTTCGAACTATACGGCGTTGTCTTTTACTTCTTTGGGCTCGCGTGTATTCTTTATGCATTATTTGTCCTCGTAAGGGCAATGAAAATGGATATACAGTGGGAGGTATATACAGATACCGCCGATCGCAGAATCGTAGGCAGTGTAGATGATAGCCTAACTAAAGTAGAATATTTGCAGGAAATGGTAAATGGTTATGAAGACGCGAGTGAAAAAAATCTCAAATCGCATAAAATAAAATCTGTCGCTATTCAAAATGCCTTCCTTCCGATGATTGCAGGTGCTATAATACTTGTAGTGCTAAGGTTCTTTCAATAAAGCACTAGAAAGGGTATGCTAGTAATTATGAAAAAAACCTACGGAGCTGGCGCATAGCTAAATCTACTTTATTTTAAAAGCCTCAATCTGACGTATAATAAGAGATACGACAGAAGCGTAAGACCCCTACCCAAGGGGTCTTTACCTTTATGGAAATATTATTGGTATCCGGGGTGGAATTCGAACCCACGTTATTGCCTTCGACAGAAGCGTACTCTATCCACTGAGTTACCCGAGCTTATTTACATAAAAAAACGCGGCGATATTAATGGACCATAAGTTATTTATCAGTCACTTGTTTCAATGAGATAATTGCCCTAAGCTGTGCTTATTTAAGAGAATAGTCCTCGTTTTTTTGCGTCCTTAAATTGCTCCAAAAGCTCCTTCTGCTTTTTGGTCAATTTGGTTGGCGTATCAACAATAACACCCACAATATGCGGACCACGAGATTCACTATGTAAGTGCGGCACGCCATGGCCTGACAACTTGAAGTCGGTGCCGCTCTGAGTGCCTGCTGGGATTTTCATCGTTATCACGCCATCCACAGTCTCCACATCAATTTCCGTTCCCAGTGCCGCATCGACCATAGAAATATGTTCTTCGCTAAGAATAATATTGCCTTCACGAGTGAATTTTTTATGCGCCTTAACACGAATATGGACATACAAATCACCTCTACTACCACCAGCAACTGCTTCGCCACGATCTCGCAGACGAATTGTCGCACCATCATCAATCCCTGCCGGAATTTTAATAGTGATATCCTGATTCTGCCGGGTCGTGCCTTTTCCTCGACAAACTGAACATTCTTTTTCAGGAACTTTTCCCTTACCGTGACAAGTTTCACAAACAACCGCCTGCTGAATTTGCCCAAACAGCGAATTCATCGTTCGAGTTTGCTGACCCGCTCCCTTACAAGTTGGGCACGTTTTCATTCCAAACCCCGGCTCGGCACCATCGCCATGGCAATGCTCACATTCAACATCCAGCATTAAACTAATTTTCTTTTCTACACCAAATACCGCGTCCTCAAAACTTAATGTTACACTAGTTTCAACATCACGCCCACGCGAACGACCATTCCCAGAGCCGCCAGCTGCGCCACCGAAGAATTGGCTAAAAATATCACCTAGTCCACCGTCACCAAAATCAAAGTGAACGTTTTGACCGCCGAATCCACCAAATCCCTCAAATGGATTACCGGAAAAACCGCCACCAGAAGCACCACCCACACCAGCATGACCAAATTGATCATAACGCTGTCGCTTTTGCTTGTCTTTCAAAACTTCATAGGCCTCATTAATTTCCTTAAACTTAGCCTCATCGCCGCCCTGCTTATCAGGGTGATATTTAATCGCTAATTTACGAAAAGCCTTTTTTATCTCATCTTCAGAAGCGGTCTTTGGAACGCCCAATATTTCATAATAATCACGCTTGCTCATACTCTATACATTATACGCGTTTAGCACTCTCAGTGCAAGAGTGCTAAGTCCAAAAAAGGCCGCTCTTTTTATCG
>UNSP01000065.1 GCA_900556355.1 Candidatus Saccharimonadota bacterium
TTGACTGCATGAATCGGAATTCGAGAAAAATCTACTGGCGTGACGATTTCTGATGTATTGATAATAAACTCAGGAACCAAAATAATATATAGCGAAAAAATCGTTATCAATATACTAGATGCGCAGATAAAACTCTTCGTTGATTTTGTCGATAGAAGAAACGACTTTGTAGTGAAAATAGCCAACGCAGGACAAAAAACAGCCGAAGCGACATAAAACCACCTGGACGCAGTGTCCAATGTTACTTCCTTGTCCGCCAGAGAAAACACTTCAAGTCCAGCCGACCACACAGCCAAACATAAACAAACCAGAAAAAACCAATGCTTCGCATCATGACGACGCTTCGACTTTTTAAGCACAAGAACGCCTAAAATTAGCGCCATCAACGCAACCAATCCTAGCACTAATGCTCGTATCATCATACTAATGCTTATTATAGCATTTTATTCTACGTTTCAATCGCAAAAACTGTGTAAACGCCGCTCGCAGTAACTGTAGCTTCAATAGATTCTTTTGGTATGCCAGATTTTTGGAGTAATTTAAAGCCTTCTTTAATTGAACGCATCCTAACTTTTGGAACCCACCCCATTAGTCCATGCAAAAATTCTTTTTGTGGGCGATTTACGTTCATGTTGCCAGTGATCATTAACCCACCAGTTCGTAAAAACTTCAATGATTCTCGTGTCAATTGTTTATAAACGCCATCCGGCAAATATTCTCGCAAGCCAGAATCTTCCGCAATATCCAGCTTACGATCACCCAGAACCCCCTCCAAACTCAAAGGTTTGCCAAGCTTACTGAATAATCGTTCACAATGAATTTCAATCTTATCTTCCAAATTCCATTTCTTAGCCAAGCTTTGTGCTGCCGCTAGAGATAACGGATCTTGATCTAGCAGGATAACCGTTGGCGTCTCACCCGTTTCATCCTTAAGTTTTTTCAGCATCTTCAAAGTCGCCAGTCCCGTTCCGCAGCCAAAACTCATCACCAACATATCGTCAATTGAACGATTCTCTTTTTCTGCCACTTTCTTCAAATGATCAATCGATAGACCGTTCACTGTTTCCACTCGCTCACGAATACCAAGCGAATCCGCACAATGCCGAATGACGTTAGAAAACTTCTCCGTCACCGGCGCCTGAATAAACTCTCGGACTTCACTAATTCTCTTCTCTACTTCTTCAATAGCCGTCGCTTTATTCACGCCGTTGTTGATTTTATCTTGAACCATAACTTCTGTCAGCGGCAAGCCATTAATCTTCTCATCAAATACCGACTCATCCAGCGGACCACTCATGGTTGGATATTCACCTTCTGACAATATTTCGCCATTTTTACCAAAAACACTTAAGTCCTCAGCTTCAGAAATTGTTAAAAATGTCAGCGCGGAACCTCGCTGATTGTGCCACGGCTGCGAATCAGTTTGGTCTTTACCGTATAGAAATTTATCACGAAAAATCTCCAGATAAGCATCTACAATATTACCCCATTTATTTTCTCTCACAAAAGGAATCTTTTCTAGAACATTAGCGATTGCTGCGGTAGCTAAATTTTTATGAATAATATCTTTACGAATGTCCTTTAATTCCGCTCCACCTCGCTCCAGGTAATTGTATATGTCCTGAATTTTATCTGGATTATTATATGCAGGATCGGTTTTTTCTCCAATTTTAACCCTACATTCCTCACTCCTAAGATCAGCAATTTCCCTATTTAATTTTTCATTAGCTTCATGATCAATTCCATTAAGAAAATCACCTGTTTCTGTAATATACTGTTCGCCTCTAAATTTTTCCATGCCAAAAATTATAACATAGTTTATATGATATACTTAGAGCATGATAAAAATCGCTATCATTGAAGACGACCCTACCATCAGCCAGATGTACCGAATGAAGTTCGAATCGGACGGGTTTGACGTTCGCTTGGCCGCCAACGGACAAATCGGCATAGAAGTAGTCGAAAAGTTTCAGCCAGATATTATTTTACTAGATTTACAAATGCCGGAAATGGACGGCGCGGAGGCTTTGAAACGAATTAGGTCTAAAGATTGGGGAAAAACTATTCCCGTTATCGTCCTCACTAATCTCGGCGAAGAAGAAGCTCCGCACGATTTGAAAAAATTAGGAATTCATAGCTATATCGTAAAAGCGAACCTCACGCCACGCCAAGTTGTCGAGCAAGTCAAAGCTGCCATAAAAGCTGCTTAACTTTTTGATTGATTCGCAATTTTTAGACAAGCCGTAATTACATTATCGAACAGCGCAGAAACCGTTAATGGACCGACTCCGCCTTTTTTTGGTGTAATAATTACATCATTACGCTGACGTACTTCTTCAGATACGTCGCCAACAATTTTTCCATTTTCCGACGCTGTTCCCGCATCGACAACCACAGCCTTAGGTTTAATCATTTGGCTTGTAATTAACCCCGGCACCCCAGTTGCCGACACGATAATATCGTAATTTATCAATTGAGATAAATCGTCACCTTTTTCAAAAACCGTCACATCAACGCCAGACTTCAGCCACATCTTCTCAAGAGGCGCACCAACCAAACGACCTCGCCCGACAATTGCGACTTTTTTATTTTTCAAATCAACGCCATATCCAGCCAGTAGCCAACTAATAGCCGTTGGCGTAGCCGCCTGAAAAATCGCCCTTTTGCGCAGACCGTCAACGTCTTTATCTTCTCGAATACTCTCGAGTAGTTCCTCGGTCTGATCAGAATTACTAATCGGCAATTGCAGAATTATTCCTTGAACGTCGTCTCGATTGTTCAATTCTTGAATCATCTCCAAAGCACCGCCCGCAGGAACTCGATGAATCTCCACGTCAATCAAAATATCAGCGCCATACCTCTGCTTCAAACGCATGTACGTTTCAATAACTGGATTTTCGACATCAGTAACAATCGCCAAACGAGGATTAATATGCCAAGCCTGCCTTAAAGCTCGCACCTGTTTCGCCTGGCGCTCCTTGATAAATCCAGCTAATTCTGAGCCATTTAGTTCTCTCATTGTCATTAAGTATAGCAATTTTACCATCTTGAGTACAGATATAGTGTGTGTTATAATTTGAAAAGCTTGGATCATGGCGGATGTAGCTCAGCTGGTTA
>UNSP01000066.1 GCA_900556355.1 Candidatus Saccharimonadota bacterium
ATATCTGTTATTATAGCATAATCTAGGCAAATTCCCAGAATTAAACATCTCGTCGAGTTTTTGTGGGCAAATTATTTTTCTGCGGATTAGCCGTGGCAGCCTTACGAATATCTCCATAAACATCATATTCGTCAATAATTTTCTGACCTAATAGCGCTTCAATTACGTCTTCTAAGCTCAGTAGACCAACTGTTTCTCGAAACTCATTTACAACAATAAACAAGTGATGCTGCGTTTTCAAAAATGCAGCCAAGGCGTACTGTAGAGTTTGATTTTCGCGGATATAATAGACATCTTTGCTCATGACTGTTTCCGCACGATGAGATTTTGCTTTTCGGTCAATTGTCAACAAATCTTGAATCCTCAACATTCCAACAACATGGTCAATGTCGCCGTCAATGACAGGAAATCTGCTATACCCCTTTTTATGAAGATCATCAAGTACTAGCGGCCCGAGAAGTTCATTCATAGGCACCGATTCAATCATACTTCGTGGCGTCATGATTTCCTCGACCTTCATATCGTTGAACTTCAGTCCGTTAGTGATAAGCTTTTTCTCAGAAGGTGAAATCGCTCCGCTGGATTGAGCAACCATTTCCAGCAATTCTTCTTTCGATTCAATCACCCGACTATCACCAACAACTGGCGATACCGAACGGATTAGCGACAAAATTACTTGATGTCGCTCAATTGTCGTTAAAATTAGCGGTTCGTATTTCTCGTAAAGCTGCTGTGAGTATTTCTGCCACAAGCCAATTCGCGCAACGGCTCCGATTTCTAGGGCTATTATAATTGACAAAAAGAGTCCAGCCGCCCAATTGAATAAATAAACACTAATAGCACTTAAAATTACCAAACATAAAGAAGCCACGGCGCGCTGCAGTGAAATAATATCTCGTAAAAATTCTCTTTGTCGCAAAAGAATTTTAGCCTTTTCATCGCCTAGTCCACTTCTCCGCCGCAGCTCAAATTGACTATGCGAAGACGTTTTCGGCTGAACTCCCAGCACTATCAGCAAAACCGCCAAAGTAACCAAATATCCAAAAATTAGCACAATCGTCATAGTTTTATTGTACAGCATTCCGTGCTATACTTACTAGAGTAAATGGAGGTAAAATGAATAAGAAAAGCTGGATAATTTTCGCAATTATTGTAGTGGCGATTGTTGGTGGAATGATTTATATTTCGACACAAAATCGACTAAACATTAGCGATATCAATAACAATCAACTGAACACAATTATCAGCGCAGAATCAAGAAATGGTAATATTGCAGATCACGAAATTGGTAGTAAAGATGCCAAAGTAACAATTATCGAATACGCCGACTATCAATGCCCTGGCTGTGGCACCGCTGCACCAAAAGCCGAAGCGCTAGCTAAAAAATATAAAGATCACGTTCGATTAATTTTCCGTAATTTCCCAATTGCCAGCTCACACCCTAACGCACGAGCTGCCGCTGCCGTAGCTGAAGCTGCTGGCCTGCAGGGTAAATTCTGGGAAATGAATGAGCTTCTATATGCAAATCAGGATGCTTGGAAAAACGCCAATACTACAGAGCGCGACAACATTTTCAAATCTTATGCTGAACAATTGAAGCTTAATATCGATCAATATAAAACCGATATTGCCAGCAACAAGGTTAAAAATAAAATCGACTTCGATATGGCTCTCGGTCGCAAACACGGCGTTGCCGCAACACCAACTTTCTACATAAATGGAAAAAACACTGAGATGGACAGCTCTGGCTCAATCGAATCATCAGTCAAGGAAGCCTTGAAAAAAGCTGGCGTTGAAGTAAAAGATTAACGCATTTTCGCACAAACCAAAATCCCGCTCCGGTGCCTTGGAGCGGGATTTGTTTATAGTCGTCCCTATTCTATCATTGGAGCGACTGCACTCTTTTTATTGTGCTATGTATGTTTGCCATTCGGCAGGCACCACATCCACCGCGATCTTTTTGCGCCTTGATGGCACAAATTTGATTGCTATTGGCATGTGTTTTGCACTCCTTATTATTATGTGCAGCCCCACGCGCTTCGACCTTTATCACTTAATATCAGCAATTTAATGCTTCGGCGCGAGACATGCTAACAATGTTACCAAACGTTTATTGGTACGTCAAGCAAAAACATTTTGAAAATGCTTATTATATCTATATTAGAACAAGCGAAGTCGCTTAGCAACAAACATAACAAGTAAAATCAACAACACTGTAAAGCTAGTGATAACTGGATATGCCCAAGGCTCGCCCTGAAATGGTAACGCGACATTCATTCCATACATCCCGTAAAAAACGTTTGGAATAGCCAGAAGAATTGTTATAGCGGTCAATGCCTTCATGCGTTGGTTCAGCGTATTATTAGCAACCGTCGAATAAGCGTTTTGGATACTGGAAATTGTATGCGTGCTGGAACTGATCGCCACTAAAACTTGCCTGATGTGTAGATCGACGTCCTCCAAGGCTTCCAGATCTCTAGTCTTAAATAGATGGCGACGATTTTCCATCAGTTGTGTAATAACACGGGACATACCTTCCAAACTGCTTCGATATTCATTGAGAGTGTCTTCAATTGCGACAAATTTAATAAAATCCGAATTCTCAACTTCATGACGGCTTAGTCGCCGGCGAGCATCGCTAATTTGCTCCGTTAACAAGTGTACGCGTTGTTCATATTGAGAAATAATATACGCCAAATTCGCAGAAAAAACTCCCGCTGGACGCTCGGTTGTGCTAAATAAATAATCACTGACCTCCAGAGGTGAAAATTTAACATGAGGCGATATTGTAATATAATGACCGCCGCTAATCGCAATCAAAAACGGCGCCGTTTTGCCAGAATCAGTTTGACCAAACGGTATGCGCGTAAAAATATATTCAACACCATCAGAAAACTCTGCTCGAGGTAATTCGTGGATGTCCAGTACGTCACGGACGATATTAGAACATTCGCTTGAATACACTCCACGAACAGTAACAGATACTGAGGCAGAGTCA
>UNSP01000067.1 GCA_900556355.1 Candidatus Saccharimonadota bacterium
TGGCGATGTCTTTCTCCCATGAAGTGCCACACGCTTCTAATCCGACAATGGGAATATTTATCGAGGCATCTGAGCCGATTGCTAACGCTCGCCCCAACTCTTCATCGTAATCTTGTATGTAATGAACACGCTCCTTGAGGACTGGATCGTTATCAATCAATTTTAATACCTCGAGCAATTTCTGATACATCGTCACGTCGCCTTGGTGAACTTTTCCTGTCAGAATATAATGCGCGTTGTGGCTGATGAGAATTTGGCGCAATGAATCTGGGTTTTCAAACGGCATATAAGGTCGTTTGTAATTGGCGAATCTTCGCTTGAAATCGAATAATATTGCATTTTCTGGGATTTGTATGGATTTTCCGTACTGGTCTTGGCGACTCAATAGGACTCGATTCAATTCCTTTCGACCGAGTTTTTTCAAATACCTCAAATCCGCGCTACTCAGCGAGTCTAATTTTTCAGAAAAATCATTTGTGGGCAGCCCAAATTTATCTATAATGCCATGATTGCGATATGTTTGCAGCGTTTCAGGCAGCACCCACGTTTCAAGGTCTATTCCATTAGTAATGGCTTGAAATTTAACTTTGTCGTTGTTGCGATCGCGGAAATTTGCTACACGGGCATGTAGTTTACTAACACCATTCTTCGCTTCAGTAAGTTCAATTGCCAAAAGATTCGGCCTCAGTCTGTCGTTGCGAAATTGTTCCATTAGCCAGCAACGCACAGCATTACTCTTTATATTTGGCAGAACTAATTTTTCAAATTGCGAACGATGGAATTCCGGTTCGGCTGCTTGAAGAAGCGTGTGGTTCGTGTAAAGTGTGTGTTTGCGAACGTAAACGACGGCTTCGTATAAATTCATTCCGTTAGCGCACAGTTCGTCTAGTCGTGCCAATGCAGCAAAAATTGTTGCGGTCTCATTAAGCTGAATAACAGCCGGCTTAATACCGAGGAGTTTTAATGCTTTATAGCCACCAAAACCCAGCGCTACTTCTTGGTATAGTCTATGATCGCCGGATCCGTCGCCTTCGTACAATTGTCCAAAATTCGGTTCTGAAATTGTAACAAATTGTGTTGAACCGAGCGTCTTCTTAAAAATGCTTAAGCTTGCATCTGGGAATCCGTTTGAACTTACGAAAACTTCGTCAATATATTCAAATCCATAATCTTGAGGTGAAACGGACTCTGAAAACTCTTCCTGTGCGAGGTCGGTGATTTTCTGGTGTGATTCGCTACGATAAAATGGCGTCACTACTACGAATGGAACTTCTAGTTTTTCAGCTACACGTCGCGTGTCCGCCGCTAAAACTCCAAGTCCGCCGCCGCCTTTAATGCCGTTGGATTTGTCATAAATTTCCATCGTCCAATAGACATATGGTCGGTTTTCAGACAATTGATGTGTTAAGCTACTTCGTTCAATTACATCATAAAATTCGGACGCATCTTCAATGTCGTGCGGTTGGTATTTTGGCTTTTCTGTATAAATATATGGATCCATCGATGCCCTTTATGGATTGAAATTGTCAAACTTGGTGCGGGTGGGGAGAATCGAACTCCCATCTCAAGTTTGGAAAACTTGCATACTAACCGCTGTACTACACCCGCAAGCTTTTACTATTGTAGCAGAAAGATGATATAATGTGAATACGCCCTGATAGCTCAGTTGGATAGAGCAGAGGACTTCTAAGCCTAAGGTCGTAGGTTCGAATCCTACTCGGGGCGCCATTTCATATAACTAATGGGGGATATATGGATGCGAATAAAAAACCGCAAATGACGCGGGAAATGATGATTAGATTATCTGGCTCCTTAAGAAGATCAATTGATGGTTTTAAAGCGTATGGAGATACGGGCAGAACGCTAACCGCTAATCGTGGTGTGAATTCGGAGCGCCGATATATTAAGGGATACGGATCTTCGATATCTGCCAATAATTATGACAATCGAAGACGATTTGGTGCGGAAATAAGTGTAGTGTCTCGGTCGAGGGGTGCTAACAACAATCCTGATGATGCTGGTCTGTCTGGCGGCAATCGACGAGTCAATGGTCTACAAAATAACAGTGTTCCGTCAGGTGCGAATAATTCTCGTCAATCGTTTAACGCTAATCGAACTACTTTTCGTGAGCCGCCTTCTCGTGGATATAATCCGTTTGGATAAATAAAAAATCCTCACTTCGTGTGAGGCTATTTTTTGGAGGGCCAGGAGGGGCTCGAACCCTCGACACCCTGCTTAAGAGGCAGGTGCTCTAACCAGCTGAGCTACTGGCCCACAATTTCATTATACAACAATCAATAAAAATGTCTACCGTTTTATTGAAAATAATTTATCGGTGTGAACAAATTGTCGTAAAACTTGGGGCGAATGATGGGGTTCGAACCCACGGCCTCCGGAGCCACAATCCAGCGCTCTAACCAACTGAGCTACTTCCGCCATAATGAATACTACGAAATGTACTAGCAGAATCTTGTCAGTTGGTTAGATCGAGCGCTATTTTTGATACTCACAGCTGTCCAACTGAGCTACTTCCGCCGCATTACCCCTTCTCAGGGCATTTATTACTATAGCAGACAGGCGCTTGATTGTCACTATTCCCAAACGGTTTCGATATCTGCACCTAGTGAGTTCAGACGGTTAGCAATATCTTCGTAGCCGCGATTGATATTGTAAACATCGCGCAGTACCGATTTGCCAGGCGCCGCCAGCATCGCTAGCAAAATCACCACGCTCGGACGCAGTGCGGCTGGCGCTGTGATATCAGCCGGCTTCCAGCGAGTCGGGCCAGAGATATAAACCCGGTGCGGATCGACCATATTTACTTGAGCATTCATCTTAGTCAGTTCAGTAAAGTAGATTGCTCGATTTTCGTAGCTCCAATCGTGAATCAGCGTGCGGCCCTTGGCTACCGTGGCGCA
>UNSP01000068.1 GCA_900556355.1 Candidatus Saccharimonadota bacterium
GTTTTGTTTGTTTTTGTTGTCTTAGAGTGGAAATTTGTTGATTGTCAGTAACAACCATGCTTTCCAAAGAGACTTATGTGTGAGGTGGAGTTTTTTTGGGAGGTGTTTGAGGAAGGTACGTTGCCTTTTTTAATGTGGAGCAAATTGCCACATGCCATTTTCAAATACCCAGATAGTTGATCTCGAGAGGTTTTAATTGTTAAAGTGCTTAGCTAATCTACTATTCCGCATTCTCGGCCGCTATTAGCCGAAAATATTCCCCCGCTCGCACAGCAACGACTTCTCTGTCAATTCCAGCGTAGTCGAGCAAATGCTGCTCAATCGTCACTCGTCCTTGTTTTTGGTCGAGCGCCGATGCGGTTGTACCTCGTCGGAATTTAACGTTCAGGTCGGCAACTCGCTCATCCAGAATACTTCCCGTTAGAGCGCTTTCCACTTCCCGATCCCAGATTTGCTGTGGATACAAGTGGAGATATTTACCAAACCCGCGAGTTAGCACGACGCCTGATGCAAATTCTGCCCTGAGCTCAGCCGGAATTGTCAAGCGTCGCTTGTCGTCCAACTTACGCTCAAAGTAATCTGTCTGCACGTCGTCCTTCCTTCGTGGTAGATTAGTTGTTTTTTGTAGTGGATGTTTGTTTTTTGTTGGTGATTTTCCATCAACTTTCGTTCCACTGACTCCACTATACTACCCACACCTACCCACTTGCAAGCCCTTTTTATGACTTTTTACCCATTTTTGCATCAAATAAAAACTTTTCCACATTTTTGTGGAAAAGCCTAGTGTTGGGTTGGTATAAGTCTACGCTATTTAATGGTTTTTGGGCAATGGATTAGCACTTAAGGTTATTTCAGACCAGCCTACAGTTGAAAGGCAAACTAGTATACGCTTTTAACAATAAAAAGAACACCGGCGAACCGCTCAAGTAAGAAGGCGATTTAGTTCCGGTGGTTCTTAGCGCCAGTATAGTAAATAATCCTCAATAAATCAATAGCGATAAACTCCAGCACTCTATTCAATAAACTACTAATGAGACCTAAAGACCACACCTCTATATCTCTCAGCAGATTCCCTGCTCGCCTGCCTCAAAACCTCGTCAATCGCTAGCGCGTCAGGAGAAACTTCCAGCGCCCTACGGTTAATTCCGTATAGATATAAATTGTCCAAATCTCGCACGCGACTCAAAGCCACATAACCCATGCCTTCGACAAACGCCTTTCTGAGGTCAATCTTAGCCGCATCCAGTGTCATTCCCTGACTTTTGTGAACTGTTATAGCCCACGCCAAACGCAACGGAACCTGAGAAATACTCGCTCGTTTGCGCTCTCCGTCCCGCAATTCCCAAACATCCGGCACCATCGTCACCCGACGACCATCTCGAAACTCAACAACCGGATATTCCGTCAGCGGCTCAAAATCCACGACCGTGCCGATACTTCCATTGGCATATAATTTTTGCGGCGAATTTTTAACCGCCATCACCAACGCGCCCAGCTTAATCGCCAGATTTTCTGGAGCCAAAACTGACCTTTGCAGATTCTCTACATAAATTTTCGAGCCCGTCGTCGTTTGCTGATATGAACGCTCTTCACCTGGCAATTCCGCCAGTTTTTGAATATTAATATCATCAACATCAACGTTTACGGTGTGCAGTTCTGTGATATCACCATCTGGCGGCTCAATTTCCGTGCGCGCCAGCAACGCCTCGACGTGACGTCGCCTAACATCGCCAGTTCTTAGAGCGGTCAGAATCCCCAAAAGCGGCTCATCATTCTGACGATATTGTCGCTCCAAATACAAAACCGCCGGCTGAAGTTCTTGCCAAGCATCAGAATAAACCACAAATCCGCCACCCTGCTCGTTCGGACGATTCACTGGCGGCAATTGAAAAAAATCGCCACTCATCACCAACTGAATACCACCAAACGGCTGATCATTCTCCCTGACGGTTCGTAAAACCTTATCAATCATATCCAGCCGAAAATCGTGAAGCATTGAAATCTCGTCAATAATCAAGACGTCAGTTTTAGAAATCACATCACGCCGCGTCTTTGACAATCGTTCAAAAAAATTGTTCGGCAAATGATCACTCACACCAATGCCACTCCAGCTGTGAATCGTATTGCCACCAAGATGCGTCGCCGCCAGACCAGTTGTCGCTGTTACCGACACCTTTTTACCCCGTTTTCGCGCCTGCGCAATAAAATTATTCAACAAGTGAGTTTTACCCGTTCCAGCCGCACCGGTCAGTAACGCTGACCGACCGCTAAGCAGAATAGCCAGCGCTAATTCTTGATCCATTTTAGCCCCGTGGCGGTTCGCCTTCTGGCTCGCCGAGCAACTTCTTCGACTTAATTTCGTAACGCTTGCCCGTGATTTTGCTCTCGATATAATCCTCGTTAATGAGGTTTACGAACATATCCAAATCATTGCCGTCCATGATAATAATCGCGCCGTTGTCGTCGCTCATCAATTCCAATTGCATCTCATCAGCATAGTCCAGAACATCTTCCTGCTTAACCGCGCCGATTTCCAATTTCTGTAATTTATTAACCGTCTTTTTGCGCTCCTTCACTAGCGTATTAAGATCCATTCCCTCCGGAAAACTTAGCTTATATTCCTTCTCAATTTCCGCTACTTTTTTATCAGCAATCACCTGCTTTTTATATTCATAGCCAAACATTCGCTCAAATTTTCCAGGATTAAACGCAAAAATATCTTTACCGACAATCAAAACTTGATTATCATCTGG
>UNSP01000069.1 GCA_900556355.1 Candidatus Saccharimonadota bacterium
GCTAGGATTGCTGAAGAGAAATTGGCTAAAATTGAGCCAATAAAAGAGGAGCCGCAAGCCGAGGAAGAAAAATCTAGTGAAAAAATAGTTTCAAAGGGCGAACTTTCTTTTGAGGAAACTCCGCTGATGGGTGGCACTCTGAACGCAACGACTACACAGGCTGCCGAGGATAAGATTAGGGAATTGGCTAGCGATCAAAATAAAACCATCCTAACGCACGGTAAATATGTGGGTGATAATACGCCGTCGTTTGGCAATACTCCGTTAAATGCGGCTATGGGTGCGTCTGATGAACCACCAAAGATTGATCCGTTTGCTACAACTAACGCCGCTGAGCAAAAATTGTCGACGATACCTGTTGCGCCGCAATCTGAAGAATCGATTATTTCGGCAATTACCAACGACACAAACCAATTGAATAATCCAGTAGCACCAGCTCCGAGTCAGCCGATTGCGCCAATTGAGCCAGCAATAACAAATCCTGAGAATAGCATTCCAGGTTTCGATTTACCAATGCCACCAGCGATGCCAGATTTCGGCGCTTTGCCCCCAATGCCGCCAGCGCCTACAGGTGTTGATGTAAATGGATTGCCACAGATTGCACCGCTAGGGGTGGCTCCTGAGCCAGTAGCCGCTCCGCAAGCTCCAGCGCCTGCGCCGATCACTGCGATGCCAACTCAGCCAGCTCAAAACGCAGACTTCAATCCAGCGCAATTCCACATTCCAGGACAATAATTGATGGACGAAGTGATTCTCATAGACAAACCTCAGGGAATGACTAGCTTTGGGGTGGTAGCGCGCTTGCGGCGAGTTTTATCTAATCAGGCGGGAAAGAAGGTGAAGGTTGGCCACACGGGTACGCTTGATCCGTTTGCTACTGGGCTAATGATTATTGTGACTGGAAAGAAATGCCGCGAAGCTGAAACTTTCACTAAGTTAGATAAGTGGTACGAGGCGGAAATTATTCTGGGTAAGAATAGTTCGACGGGTGATCCAGAAGGCGAAATTACCGATGTGTCTGATTATGAGCCGAGTTTGGAAGAAGTTCAGCGGGTGATTAGTCAATTTGTGGGAAAAATTGAGCAGACGCCGCCGATTTTTAGCGCAATAAAAATTAACGGTGAAAGAGCGTATAAATTGGCGCGCGAAGGTAAACAAGTTGAGATTCCTAAGCGTGTGATAGAAATTTACTCATTGGAGTTATTGGCATACAAATATCCCAAATTAAAGATCAGAACTCACGTTTCAAGTGGAACTTATATTCGAACGTTGGCGGTGGATATTGGCGAGAAATTGGGGACGGGCGCGTATTGTGAAAATCTGCGTCGTACGAAAATTGCCGACTATTCTATTGATCAAGCAAAGACCCTGGTGGACTTTGGAATTACTAGCTAATTGCAAAAAACAGAGAAGCTTGGTATAATTACAGAGCTATGATTAGCAAAGAGAATAAAGCGAAAGCAATTGCTTTGACTCAGGTCAATAAAAACGACGTCGGTAGCCCACAGGCTCAGGTGTCAGTTTTGACGGCTCGTATCAAAGAAGTCACGGAGCATTTGAAGGCGAATAAGCACGACTTCATGGCTCGTCGCGGCTTGATCCAAATGGTTGGTAAGCGCAAGCGTTTGCTGAAATATTTGGAGCGAACTGATTTTGAGTCTTACAAAGCAGTTGTTGCCAAGTTAGGTTTGCGTAAATAGTTTACGTTAAAAACTGCTTAAATCCCCTTTGACGAGAAGGGGATTTTTGTTGTTCTGGCTATTTTTTCAATTTGGCAATAATTACATCTCGTCCGTCGTTTGCGCCGCCCAAAGTGCAGGAATAAAGAGTTAATTGCGGCTGATCTGTGCGTTGTTCGATTTCCACGGCATCTGGTTTAACGCTTTGTTTTTCGCTGATGACGTAATTGTAACGCACGCCGTTATAGTCAATGATAATTTCATCGCCGACAGTCAATTTATCAATATTATAAAAAGGCGATTTTCTGAGTGTTTGCTGAGGAGTTAGGCCCATAATAAAACGGTGTGCAGATAAGACAAAATTGCCGCCATCTTTTGGGTTGCCGTTTTCTGGTTTACGCCACCACGCACCATGTTCCATTGTCTCGGCGCCGCCAGTACTATAAGGCAAATTTATGTCGATTTTCGGTATATAAAGTCGATTTTCGGTAATTTTATTCTCAGTTTTAGTGATGAGCTGAGTGGTGTGGTTGTCTTTTGGGTTGATGTTTTGCGACAAAATAAGGGGCGTGCTGATGAGAGCAAGCAAATAAACTCCGCCAAGAATCATTAAGATTGCGATTATAGTTAAGATATAGCTTTTCCAACTTTTTTGGCGATTTTTTACTGAATCTAGCTGAAGTGACATGAATAAATTATAGCACACTCGTCTGTTAATAAGGTTATGCTAAGCGCGCTCGCGGCTGGCGTTTGGGCTGAGGTTTTAGTATAATATAGGGAGCAATTTGTAACGCGGAAGTGATAGAGATGAGACGACTAAATTGCCAAGTAATTTCATCCCTGTTACTACCGCAAGAAAGGAGCTCTTTATGAGTATTATCAATCCAAGCGGCAAGGAGATTTTTAGTGTTACCACTGATTTTTGTGGTCGGCCGCTGACTTTAGAGGTGAATCGCGTCGGTTTTAGGACGACTGGTAGTGTTTTGGTGCGTTATGGTGACACTGTAGTTTTGGGTAGCGCT
>UNSP01000070.1 GCA_900556355.1 Candidatus Saccharimonadota bacterium
TGAAATATTGCCATATTGAGATTATAACACGAGAAAACCGCCTCAGATTAAGAGACGGTTTTAACGATTAACCAATTGACAATTACGCGTCTTTATGGCGAGCTGCAACTTCAGCAGCCTTAGCGTCAAGTTCAGCCTGAGCGGCATCTTTTTCAGCTTGTTTTGCAGCAGCAGCCTGAGCAGCTTCTTCTTTCAAGCGTTCAGCTTCCGCTTCTGCCTTAGTGTCATGAATGTCATTAACAGCGGCGCGATCGAAATTCTTAGCTGTCAAGCGAGCTGACTTACCGCTACGCTGGCGAAGGAAGCTTAAGAACTTGCGGCGAACCTTAGCACGACGAACAATCTCAATCTTCTCAATCAGTGGACTGTGCATCAAAAATGACTTTTCAACGCCAACGCCTGAAGCAATCTTTCGAACCGTAATTCGTGATGTGTGTGACTTTTTATTATCGGTGCGGATAACAACGCCCTCGAACATCTGAATACGCTCTTTGTTGCCTTCCTTAATTTTCTGGTAAACGCGAACTGTGTCACCACTGCGAGCATCGACAACTGCTTGCTTTTTTTGTGCTTGGTTGATTTTGTTGATTAACTCAAAACTCATAATTTTTTCCTATCTTCCGAACTCGCTCCGACTGGCCACGCAGTTGTACCTCTGCGGCTCCACGTCAAACAAGGCTCGAATATTTAACTCTCGTACAATTACATAAGATAATAACACAAATCTGAAGAAATATCAATTAAATAAAATTGGAGTATAATATAGTTATGGATTACAATAAATTAGCACTCGAACTACACGAAAAATACAAAGGTAAAATTACGACTAGCCTCAGAGATAAAGAAGAGCTTAATCGCGACAAGCTTAGCGCTTATTACAGCCCTGGCGTCGGCGCAGTCAGCCAAGCAATTGCCGAAAATCCAGCCGATTTGCCAAAATACACTTGGACAAACAATCTAGTCGCCGTAATCTCAGATGGCTCAGCAATTTTGGGCTTAGGTAATTTGGGACCAAAAGCCGCCATGCCAGTCATGGAAGGAAAAGCTTTATTATTTAAGCATTTTGCCGATGTCGACGCCGTGCCAATTGTGCTAGACGTTCACGAGCCAGAAGAAATCATTGCCACAGTTAAAGCCATTGCGCCAAGTTTCGGCGCCATCAACCTCGAAGACATTGCCGCACCAAAATGTTTTGAAATTGAAGAGCGATTGAAGGCAGAATTAGATATTCCAGTCTTCCACGATGACCAACATGGCACGGCTGTCGTTGTATTAGCGGGCTTAATTAACGCCGCTAAATTGACAGGACGAAACCTGACAGATTGCAAATTCGTGGTCATCGGCGCAGGCGCAGCTGGCACGGCAATCATCAAATTGTTAAATCTTTACGGAGCAAAAAACATCGTAGCGGTGGATAGCCGAGGAATTGTCGGAAAATCACGCACAGATTTGAACGCTGAAAAAACCGCGCTATTGGAATATGTCGACGCATCACAATCTGGCTCAATTGAAGACGCCATCACCGACGCAGACGTATTCATCGGCGTATCGCGCGCAGGACTTCTCACTCCAGAATTAGTCCAAAAAATGGCGAAAGATCCAATCGTATTCGCACTAGCAAATCCTATTCCAGAAATTATGCCAGATGTCGCCAAACAAGCCGGCGTCGCAATCATCGGTACTGGCCGTAGCGATTTCCCAAACCAGGTCAATAACTCTCTGGCCTTTCCTGGCATTTTCCGCGGCGCATTAGATCACGGAGTTAAGAAAATCACCGATCAGCACAAATTGGCGGCTGCTGAAGCACTAGCGGGGCTAGTCGAAAACCCAACCGTCGATAAAATTATTCCGACCGCATTTGATGCCGGTGTAGTTGAAGCTATTGCGAATGTCATTAGATAAGCCTAAGCACCAGCACCGTACTTAGCCGCATCACGAGAGTCTCCATCTATAAACAGAGCCACTAACGACTCCTGATTTTGTTTGTCGCAAGCCCCCAAAAATAGCACCATTTCAGTCACTCCAGCTTCCTGAAGAGATTTTTTAGTCTCACTTTCATCGGGCATATTTTCAATGCTGACTTTTGACATATAAACCCTCTTAGCGTTATGTGCCTGTTCTTTCCAGGCGTAAATTATAAACGGATAAAGCTCTTTTAATCTATTATTTAAGCCAATTGGCAAACCGACAGACTTATCTTCCGAAGTTGCCACGCATTTAGCAGCCATAGTTAATTTGTCCTTAATAATAGGTAGAATGTCCCGCTTCTTCTCGTCGTTTTCGTATCCAGTCATTTTATGCTCGACCTTTTTAGCCTCTTCAGTGCGCGCGTCGACTACTGCGACCACAGTACCGTCACCACCACGCTCAACATGCAGTACATCCACAATAGAATCTTCTTTAAGCCACGGAAACGTCTCGCTATCAAGTATCACAGCATCTCCCGCCTTTAGTCTAATTTCTACCGGCCGAGAGTCTTCTTCAGCTCTCGACTTCGGTTTATTTGACCTTTTTCTCTTAGCGACTTTCCTCAAAGATTCACTCGCAATTTCACCCGCCGCTTCGTAAGTTGTGAATTTTTCAGAAAGAACCTTTAGCTCGCCTTCTAGAATTGACTTCAT
>UNSP01000071.1 GCA_900556355.1 Candidatus Saccharimonadota bacterium
TCCATTTACGAAACAGTAGGCTTGTCATGAAATCGCGCGAATCGGCGTACTGATTTTTGGATGCAGTAGTTTTTGTCATGGTTACCTCCCATTGATGTAAATGTATATTTGGCACAGAATGGCTGATATAAAATATCTCTGGAGATGCCCTCCAGAGATGTGTATTAATAATAACCTTTAGATAAATAGAGCAGATTTTTGGTCAAATGTCAAAATATTGCCCGGATAAACGCCTAAGTGTAAGTTATTAAAAGTACCTCGTGAAATTTATGCTGTGTTTAAGAAAATACTAACAGTCCTATGCTATACTTAGATACACATGGCTTCAAAAAATATTATTCACCATTATAGTTCGGGAGGGGTTATCGTTAAAGATAATGAGGTTCTTATAATCGAATCACTACAGCCAGCCAAGGAATATTCTTTCCCTAAAGGCTCTATAGAACCCGGAGAACATAGCCGTGACACTGCAGTGCGAGAGATACTCGAGGAAACTGGATACCACGCAACGATCCTAGGATTTATTGATACTCTAATATATGAATTCTCAACAGGTGATGGCCACGTAGTAAAAGAGGTTTCATACTATGCTATGTCTATTAATAGTTCAGTACCTCGACAAGAACAACAGCTTCAGCCAGGAGAAAATATACGCCCCTTGTGGGTCAGATTACCAAAAGCTTTTCAACTCCTCACCCACAAAAACACGAGACAACTTCTTGCCATGGCAATTAAAATGTATCATCACTGAAGCAACAGCTGTTTACAGACTCCTCTATGGTGTAGTGCGAGAAAAAGTAATTTGCTAGGATAAATATGGTACTTCTATCCTCTGGTTCACAAATTAAAAAAACACCTTCATGTAGATGTTTTTTAATAAGTTAACTATTCTTGGTGACCCCACCGGGAATCGAACCCGGGTTGCCAGGATGAGAACCTGGTGTCCTAACCGCTAGACGATAGGGCCATAACTCCATGGATTATACCATGGAAAGGGAGGGCTTGTCTACTTTTCCGCGTCCATACAACCTCTACGTCATATTTATCACTTGAGATTTTTCCGAAAATTCGCCATAATAAAACTATGAAAAAGGGCGGGATTTACTTTAAGCCTCACGCAATTTCCAGATTTTGGCTAAGGAGATTGTGTGAAGTGGCATTACTGAGTTGTTTCACAATCATTCTTTTATATGCATGGGCGCGATTTATACCGACCGGCTATCAATTGCCAATCGGATTATCTGTCTCAGACTCGGCGGCTGGCGTAGCAGGAATCGGCAGCTTAATTGTGCTGATTTTATGTTTTTGGCTTCCCAGAAGACACGAAACTGGAATTGGAATTTTCGTATATTTATTAACCGTCACCGTCGCCACAACTACCATAATTACCAGCGGCGGAGTCGTTTCGCCATTCCTGGTTATGTGGATTATCGTGGCAATTTTCGCAGGATTTTTCGGCGCAGTAATCTTAGGAATAATGGGGCTTTTGGTTATTTTGCAGATTATAGCCACCAGCGTTCAACAGGGAATAAACATACAATTCATCATCGGCTACCTCTTCTTCGGATTTTTACCTTTGATTTTCAGCCTTATTCTATGGGTTCGCCGCCAAAAAACTGACGACAACACATCCAGCTTGAAGAATAAACTTTCCGCCGTTGAAAGTAAGTCTGATGTGGTGATCAATGCCATCGACGACGGCGTTCTGGCGATCTCCAAAGACGGCAACATAGAATTAATCAATCCATCCGCCCAACAAATCATCGGCTGGGACCAAGGCGATGCGCTCGGACTCAACTGGAAAAGCGTCTTAAAACTCGTTACCTCAGACGGAAAAGACGTAGAGGACCTCGAAAATCCAATAGCCCAATCCTTATCAAAAAATCAGCCAACACACAACGATAAATTATTCCTATTGACCAGCTCCGAAAAGCGCATTTTAGTGTCAATCGTCAGCTCTCCAGTCGGCACGGACGGCGAAGGAATCATCGTAGTTTTCCGCGACATCACCAAAGAAAAAGCCGAGGAGCGCGAGCAAGCCGAGTTTATTTCCACCGCCAGCCACGAGATGCGCACGCCAGTTGCGTCAATTGAGGGCTATTTGGGTTTGGCGTTAAATCCGGCCACCGCTCACATCGACGAGAAAGCCCGCGACTTCATCACCAAAGCCCACGAATCGGCGCAACATCTGGGACGATTATTCCAAGATCTTCTTGATATCAGCAAAGTTGAAGATGGGCGAATGAAAAATAACCCGAAGATCATCAACGTAAACGAATTTTTGAAGGATATTTTTGATGGTCTAGCAACAAAAGCTAGCGAAAAGCAGCTCAATTACATCTTCATGCCAGACATAATTGATGAGGGTAAGGAGAAGTCGCTGCAGCCGATTTTTTATGCCAATATTGACCCTGACCATTTTAGGGAAGTTGTCAGCAATTTGATTGAAAATGCCATCAAGTACACGCCGTCGGGCGAAGTTGTCGTCAATGTTACCGGCGACGATAAACAGATTTCTGTAAGCGT
>UNSP01000072.1 GCA_900556355.1 Candidatus Saccharimonadota bacterium
ATTTTATAACGTCAGTTCGGTTTCCGTCCAACAAGAAAAAATCAATCAAAATCCGCACTTTGTTTACTTGGCATACTTCGCACCGAACGTCATAAAAGTTGGAATCTCGCAAGAAGAGCGCGGAATTCGGAGATTATTGGAGCAGGGAGCGCGATTAGCCATAAAATTAGAAACGTTTTCTTCGGCATTGATCGCCAGGCAGTACGAGGCGAAAATTTCCAAGTTGGACGGAATAGCTGAAACTCTGCCAGCCTCTAAGAAGATGGAATTGATAAAACAACCTTTTGACCATGCTGACGGCGAGCGAGAATTGCGACAAAAATTACTTGAAATTGAGCAGAAAATTGGTGTGTCGTTTCCGAAATCCGAGCTAATTCCTTGCGAAGATTATTTTCAAACCACTGGCGTTGATTTGTCACGTGTCGTTTTAATGAAGGATTATAGTCAATTAGTCGGACACGTACGCAGTATCATCGGCTCAATTGTCATCACTGATTACGACGGTCAGCTGCTGGCTTACAATATTAAAAAGCTTATTGGCTATCGGGCGCAAAAAGTTGACAGAGAAATTGAGCTGGATTTACCAACCGAGCAATTAACGTTATTTTAAAACCTTATTTTTACAATATATTTTTGATGAAATAGCTTGACATTTTACTCTATTATTGATATATCTACATTAGCTTTCACAACGTGTGTTAGCTTGCGTCAAATCAACGCACCGTTTTGCGGAGGATTTATTTTCTTCGCCCGACTCCAGAAGGAGTTATCATGGCTTACTTCGAACAGCCTGCTATTGTGCGCAGGTCTGGAGGACAGATTAACGTCTACTACGGAGGCATGTTCAAGCCAGACGGTCCTGGACATGGTCATGTCAGAGTCACTGGCGGTCCGCTCGGCGAAAATATCGTCTATTGGAGGCTGCCTAAGAGCGAGGGTGGTCAGGTTATCGTCGACAACACATGGGAAACCATGAACGGCAACGACTTGCGCGATCACCTCACTGACTTCTGAGTCATAAGACCTGGATATGTCTGAAAACTGTCCAGCTTACCTGGTATAATTTCATTATGAACAATTACTCAAATTTTGTATTTCCGTCTGCAGTTTTTGAAGCATTTCCAATTCTGAAAAAATTGGGTTATGTTCGACAATTCGCACCACTGATACCGCTTAGTCCAGATACGACTTTTCATCTATTTGGCGGTAAGGATGGATACTTTCTTATACTAGTTATGACCGACTATGCCGACCCAATAGATCAGAGTCGAGAACTAAAGAACATCTCTGGTGAATATGCGTTTGAATTTACTAAGCTTATCAAGCCGTACAGTAACGATGAATATATTGAGATAAAAGAAAACGACGAGATACTTGAAAATCCAACCGTGTCAGACCCTAATAGTTACTACCGTTTTTATGTCGCCGAAACAAAACACAAAATCGATCTGCGCTATCCATAAAAAATGCCGTTTTCTGCTATAATTATCTCATGAGGAGCATGAGGGGATGAGTCAGGCGCTATATCGTAAATATCGCAGTCGTAGTTTGGATGAAGTTTTAGGTCAAGATCACGTGACTAGTATTTTACATCGAGCGTTAGAGCAGGGAAAAATTGCTCATGCGTACTTGTTGACCGGACCGCGTGGCGTGGGAAAAACATCGGTGGCGCGAATTCTGGCGCACGAGATTAACCATTTGCCATATGATGACGATTCTTCAAACTTGGATATTATTGAAATTGACGCAGCCAGCAATAACGGCGTTGACGACATTCGAGCTTTAAGAGAAAAGGCCCAAGTCGCGCCTGTTTCTGCGCCGAAAAAAGTTTATATCATCGACGAAGTTCACATGCTATCAAAATCAGCATTTAACGCGCTACTAAAAACCTTGGAAGAACCGCCAGAGCACGTAGTGTTTATCTTAGCTACAACTGACGCCGACAGACTTCCAGCCACCATTCTTAGCCGTGTCCAGCAATTTTTCTTCCGCCCAATTCCGACGGAAATTATGACGCGCCAGTTAATGAATATAGCGAAAAAAGAAGGATTTGCAATTGAAGAGGATGCCGCCAGGTTAATCGCTGAACGTTCCCGTGGCGGATTCCGTGACGGCATTAGTACGCTTGATCAATTGTCGATTTTAGCAACATCAGACCAGTCACTGACGGCGAATATGGTTACCGAATATTTGGGACTGAGCGACGCGACGATGCTCGGCAATTTGTTGGATTCATATCCATCCGACGACAACGAGAAAGTCTTAAACATCTTTCAGGAATTAGAAAATAGCGGCGCAAATTCAGTTATCGTGTCACATCAATTATTGTCGATTGCTCGCAATAGGTTACGAAAAAATCCGAATCTTATTGGGTTGGTTCAGCAATTGATCGAGGTTGATCGGCACCCGCACCCAGACTTGAAATTATTGACGATATTTATGAATAGTAATTCTCAGACGACAGAAAAACCAGTCGCGCCAAAGAAAAATATAACTCAAGCCA
>UNSP01000073.1 GCA_900556355.1 Candidatus Saccharimonadota bacterium
AGCGCCCTTGAAATATCCAATCAATCCACCTTTTTCGCCGGACTTTTTAGACGCTTTTGTGGTGATTTTTGTTGGTTTATTGATTTTTTTTGCTACAGCTTTTTCTTTTTTTGGCGCGTCGTCGGTAGCCTTGATTCGACGAACCGTAGTTTTGCTGCTTGCCTTGCCTTTCTGTGCCATATTTTCTCCCAATTTAAAAAGTCTGTTTTTCACAGACTGTCAATAGTTATTGTAATTCATCCAGTCCAAAAAAACAAGTTGACTAGAGATTATTTGCTGCTATTTTTGAACTCTTTTAGCTTGAATCCAAACGTTGATCCGTGGTTTAATCGGCTTTCTACCTCAATTTTGCAGCCCAATTTCTTCGCCAACTTAGCGGAAACGTATAGGCCTAATCCTGTGCCTTTCGTCTCGCGAGTTCTGTAATCTTCTGCGCGGTAAAACTTGTCGAAAATTTTCGCTATGTCGGCTTTGCTAATGCCAATTCCCGTGTCAATAACCTTGAAGGTGATTTCGCCAGATTTATTTTTCTTGATTGATAAAGTTATGGAGCCTTTTTGCGTATATCGAATGGCGTTGGTGATGAAGTTTTGGAGAATTTCCTCTAGATATAAACGAGAAACTTTAACCACGCCAAGTCGCCCACCGATATCCAAATTGAAAGCCAAACCTTTTTCGCCCGCTTGAGGTGAATATTCGGAATTTATCTGAGCCGCCAACTCTGCTACGTCGATTATTTCTGTTTCATCAGCCACACCTCGCTCGGCGCGCGACAGTGTGCTGAGGTCGTTGATCATTCGCGCTAAGAATAAAATTTGCTTATGAGATTCGTCAATGGCTTCGGGAATTTTACTAGTCATTTTACGCTCGACCAGCAATTTAGCGTTACTCAGCGAACCTTCAGCGATAGCAATTGGCGTGCGTAATTCGTGACTAACTACGCTAATAAATTCATCGCGCTCCTCTTCGAGGCTCTTCGTCTTTGTGATGTCGCGCAAGATAAGTACATATCCGTCCGGCGTCATCTTGTCGCCGCCCTGAACTGGCGCAAGTGTAACTTCCAGGCGAATATAATCGCCATCTTCGATTTTCATCAGAATGTCGTCGCGCTGGCGAATTGCGGAAGACTTGGCGAGTTCCTTAAAAATGTCAATCGGCTTTTTATCTGTCGTTTCAAGGTTCAGCACTTGACTGATATGTTCGCCGTTAATTCCGCTGTTCGTGTCAATCAAATTAAGCGCCGCAGAATTGTACGTATTGATAATTCCATGCTCGTCCGTACTGAGGATTGCGTCGGTGATATTATTGATAAGCGTGATCATTCTTTGATGTTCGCTGAGGCTTTTTTTATCATTTTTATAATCAGATTTATCGCTAATTTCCGACAATATTTTATGTAAAACAATAGCTATAACACCTAAAACAACACTCAGAGTGATCAATAGAAAAATTAGCGCCCACATAGCTAAAGTATAACATAAGCATATGCGTTTCTATATGTATGGCGAATATTTTTTCAATTCATTTCGGTGGATTTTATAATGCGGGTCAAATTTGGCAACTTCGTCCCAGAATTTCGTCGAGTGATTCATATGCCTGGTGTGACATAATTCGTGGATAATTACGTAATCAATTAGCTCAAATGGCAAGTTCATCATCCCGATATTCAAGCTAATCGTCCCGGATGAAGAGCAGCTTCCCCAGCGACTTGATGAGTGTGTGATTTTACTCCGAGCAAAAGAAAAGCCGTGTTCTTTCGCTAAAAACGACAATCGCCTCGGCAGATATGACTTGGCTTCTTTTCTGAGAGCTGCCAGAATTTTACTGCGGATAAGTTGTTGATTTGCGGCCGATTCGACGGATTCTGCCTCGTTGATTTCTGCCAATATCTGCGTTCCGACGATTTTCACGCTCGAAGGTTTCGCGGTCGTTTGTATCAATAAATGATGGCTTTTGCCAATTTGCTGATTTTCTGTGTAAGAAAGTTTTTCTCTGTATTGAGAAACTAATTCGCGGATTTGCTTACGGGAAGTTTTAACCAATGCCTTTGCGGCTAACAGCGGCGCATATGGCGGCATTGTAATCTGTATTCGTCCGTCTGGCGCAATTTTCAAACTAACAGTCTTCGCTAAGCTACGTTTTTTAACGACAATTTCTCCGAATTCTTCGTCGGTAATAATTGTCATGGTTAACCTATGTTAATGCGATTTCCGGCAATTGGGCGGCGTGGAGCTTCTGGGCGACTGGCGCCAATTTGCTTAAGAACGGTGCGAGCCTGACTACTTAAGGTGTGCCGACCACTGATCACGACGTAAGATTCGCTGCTGTGCGGCGCTGAGAATTGCTTCAATCGTCGCTCGAAAGATTCGTCGTTTCCGCCATAAGTCTTTATCCAGCGATGTTTGGCTGTGGCGGGATCGGTTTGTACCCAAACAAATAGGACTTTATATC
>UNSP01000074.1 GCA_900556355.1 Candidatus Saccharimonadota bacterium
TTTTCTATGTCTTAAATATTGGCTTGGCGGCTGCATTGCTTGTTATTGCTCAAGCGTTTCAGACCCCATTTCCAGCGTTAGCGCTTGTTGTGTTGAGCAAATGGCGTATAATTGCTGTTCGTCCGCGTTTTTGGTGGGCAAACATTCAGGCTAACTTGGTTGACTTAACGGTCGGAATTGGTGTTGTTGGTCTGATGTATCTACCTACGTCAGTGTTTTATTTCCGCGTAGCATTGGCGATATTATATGCAATTTGGCTAGTTGTGATTAAGCCGATGTCTAAGCGCTGGCAGGTTGCTATGCAGTCGTTGATCGCTATTTTCGTCGGCGTAACTGCGCTGATGGTGGTGTCGTACGAGTGGCCAGTTTCTGTAGTTGTTATTCTGATGTTCTTGATCGGTTATAGCTCTGCGCGCCATTTCCTACACAGCTATGACGAAGAACAAACGGTTTTGCTTTCGGCAATCTGGGGACTCGTCTTTGCTGAGCTGGGTTGGCTGTCGTATTATTGGACTTATAGCTACGGAAAGTCATTATTTGGCGGCGTTTCACAGGTTACAATAATCTTATTGCTATTCTCGCTCGTCGCCAGTAAAGCTTACCAATCTTACAACAAGCACAAAGCTATTCGATTCTCAGACATATCCGCTCCGGTGATTCTTACTATCGGAATTATCTTAGTGATGCTAGTGTTCTTAAATTCTGTAGTAATTTAATCTTGGGCGCCAGTGAAACGCAGAACTAGGATGTAATTGAGAACCCCCTCTTTTACAAAACCATTTTTCACGGCTTCGTCAATTATTCTATTGTGCTGTTGAGGATCCGCCTCGATAAATAGTAAGCCTTCTGAGGTGATACATCGTGGTGCTTGTGAGATCAATTGCAATATCAATTTCAATCCTTCGTCTTCGGCGAAAAGCGCAATTTCTGGTTCGTATTGAAGTTCTGGAGATACGTCCCAATTTTTGTCAACGTAAGGCAAATTAGCAAATATATAATCGACTGGTTTGAGTTGGCCATTAAGTAATGATTGCTGTTGAATATGGACGTCCGCATTTAAGGCATTCGCATTTTTTTCTGCAATATTTAAGGCTGGTTTGCTGATATCGGATAAAATTACCGACAAGTTGCTCCTCTCTAATTTGGCAGTAATTCCCAGACAGCCAGATCCTGTGCCAACGTCAATTAAAGCTTTTTCGGCAATTTCGCTGGCGGTCAATTCTAAGAACAATGAAATTAGATCTTCGGATTCAGGGCGGGGAATTAAAACGGAAGGAGATACGGTAAATCTACGCCCGTAAAATTCTTTATAGCCCAGAATGTAGGCGATTGGTACGCGGTCTAATCTCAGATCTAGTCTGGCATTTGCGATGTCAAATCTTCTGCGGTCAATTTCTTCGTCCAGGTGAGCGTGTAGGTAAGTGCGGTTTTTTCGTAAAGTGTTGGCTAATATCAATTCGGCGTCTAATCTGGCGGACGGGATGTTTGCCGTTTTTAAGGATTTTGTGGCAATTTTTAGCCATTCAGAGATAATCATATTGCTAATTATAACATATATCTATGGAATGTAAAAAGCGAGGGAAGATAGTTGACATTGACAAATAAAGAAAAAGATAGTACTATATAGATATATTATTAAGCGGAAGAAAAGGATTATATTAGATAATATGACAAAAAGAAAGTACGAGCTTCCTATCACTAACGTGGTTATGGGAATAGGTCTTGAAACAGGGGCTGATTATGGATGGAATAGGACTAAAGAGGCTCCAGTTGCAACAGTAGAGAGTGATACTGAAGCGTTATTGAATCAGCGAGAAGAAGAGCGTCGAGAGATGACTCCCGAGGAGCAGAAGGCAGCTGATGAAGCGGCAATTAAGAGTTTGTACGGAAAATATAAACGGCGTGCTAGCGACGAATCTCTAAGTCTTGACGACCGTGATAAGTGGAGTGAGGCTGCGCTTGATTTAGAATTTAGAAATCCAGACCTCTTTAATGATTAGCATTCTGAGCTTTCAGCTCACGCTCATATCTCTGTAGATTTTCAATCAAATCGTCGATATCCCCGTTCATTGCAGCGGGGATATTGCTGCGGCTGCAGTGAATGCGGTGGTCGGTAATTCGGTCTTGGGGGAAGTTATATGTTCGGATTTTTTCCGAGCGGTCGCCAGTTCCGACCAACGAGCGTCGCTCGGCGCTTAATTTGGCGTTTTCCTCGTCAATTTTCATCTGTAACAATCGCGAACGAAGCACGCTCATGGCTTTTTCGCGGTTCTTGATCTGCGACTTCTCGTCTTGGTTGGTAACCATTATGCCAGTTGGCAGGTGGGTGATGCGCACGGCTGAGTCAGTGGTGTTGACGCTCTGGCCGCCGTGGCCGCTGGAGCGGTAAATATCGACGCGCAGGTCATTC
>UNSP01000075.1 GCA_900556355.1 Candidatus Saccharimonadota bacterium
AAGTTTGCTGATGATAAAGGTTTGGTTTGGCCAGAAAATGTTGCGCCGTTTAAGGTTCATGTCGTTGCAATTGGTGAAAAGGGACAGGAACTAGCAGGCAAGTTTTATGACGAGCTGGCTAATAGCGGCGTCGATGCGCTACTTGATGATCGCGACGAGCGTCCAGGCGTGAAATTTGCTGATGCTGAGCTGATGGGTTTGCCGTGGCGGATAACGATCGGCGATCGAGCGATTGATGGCGATGGTTTGTTTGAATTGACGGAACGAGCAACTGGCGAAACTCGAAAAATGGATTATCAGCAATTGATGGATTTTTGCTTAAGCCGGTAATGCTGATTATATTGACATAATAAATAGCGATTGATATACTCAGATAGACTTAATCAAGACTAATTAAAAACACTATATTTAGTGTAGACCGTAAGACTAATACCACTACATACAGTAGAGGAGGAGATTTTTATGAAAAAAACTTATCAAATTACAGAAGCCGGGAAGGCTGATTTAGAAAAAGAATTGGCAGAGTTGAAAGGCCGACGTGGCGAAATTGCTGAAAAAATTGCGGCAGCACGAGATTTTGGCGACTTGAGCGAAAACGCGGAATATGACGCTGCACGCGAAGAGCAGGGCTTGGTGGAAACGCGAATTTTGGAAATTGAAGATATTCTGCAGAACGCCGAAATTATTAAATCTAGCGGCAGCTCAAGTGTTGGCTTGGGCAGTACAGTTGAATTGCAATGCCCAGAAAGAACCGTATCTTACACAGTGGTTGGTCCAGTTGAAGCCGATCCGTTGGCTGGACGAATCTCAGATCAGTCGCCAATTGGTAAAGAATTGATTGGTAAGAAAATCGGTGATGAAGTAACGATTAAAACGCCAAAAGCCGAAATTACCTACATTATTAAGTCGATATCTTAAGTCCGGCGGGATTTACCGCGTATAATGTGCTATAATTATCTCTGTTATGGCCACATTACAAGATTATCGAAACGAACGACTACGAAAACTGGAAACATTACGTCAATTAGGCGTTGAACCATATCCAGCAAAATCAGAACGAACTCATACTTGTGCTGAGGTTTTATCTAAGTACGATGAGCTAGCTGGTAAGGAAGTTGTTGTTGCGGGTCGTGTGGCATCTATTCGCAGTTTTGGTAAATTGGCATTTATTAAATTACGTGATCAATCTGGTGATGTGCAACTTTACTTGCAGCGTGATGACGTGGCGGAATTAGACGCTGCGCGCGGTGTGCTTGGAATGAAGCAACTTAAATTGCTAGACACGGGCGATTTTATTGAGGCGAAGGGCGTGATGACCACGACACAAACGGGCGAAAAATCCGTTGGTGTACGCGAACTTAGATTGTTGACCAAATCATTAAGGCCAATGCCAGAAAAATTAGAGAATAAGGAAGAGCGCTTGCGTCGACGTTATGTTGATATGAATGTCAATCCTGAAGTTCGCGAGCGATTTATTCGTCGAAGTAAGTTTTGGCAGGCAACACGAGATTATTTGAATAGTCATGGTTTCATCGAGATTAATGTTCCTGTCTTGGAGCATACCACTGGTGGTGCTGACGCGAACCCATTTGTGACGCACATGGATGCGCTGGGCGACCAGCAGTTTTATTTGCGAATTAGCCACGAATTGCCATTGAAGCGATTGATTGGCGCTGGATTTGAGAAAGTTTATGACCTCGGTCCGCGTTTTCGCAATGAAAATTACTCGGACGAGCATTTACCGGAACATATTGCTATGGAGTGGTACGCGGCTTACTGGGACTGGAAACAGGGAATGCGTTTCATGGAGTCGATGTATAAAGATGTGCTTCAGAAGACTTTTGGCACTCTGCAATTCCAATTGGGCAAATTCAACGTCGATATGAGTGGCGAGTGGGAAGTTTGGGATTATGCTGAGGTTATTCTCAAGCATTACGGAATCGATGTTTACAACACGACGATTGAAGAAGTTGCCGCTAAACTGAAAGAGTATAATTTGGAGGTTGAAAAAACTGACTCTATCCCACGCAGTATTGATAAATTATGGAAGAATATTCGTAAAGACGTTGCTGGTCCGGTTTGGTTGGTGAACACGCCGAAGTTTATTAGTCCGTTGTCAAAGACTAATCCGGAAAATCCAGAGACTGTGGAGCGTTTTCAGCCGGTGATTGCTGGTTCGGAATTGGGCAATGGATTCTCTGAGCTGAATGATCCGATTGACCAGCTAAATCGTTTCCTTGAGCAGCAACAAATGCGTGACGCTGGTGATGAGGAGGCGATGATGCTTGATATTGATTACGTTGAGATGTTGGAATATGGAATGCCGCCGGCTTGTGGTTGGGGCTATTCTGAGCGAG
>UNSP01000076.1 GCA_900556355.1 Candidatus Saccharimonadota bacterium
CTCTGGCGAACCGCACTCCGATGGGTACTACATGTACAACGATGGTACGCCTAGCTGGCTGAAGTACCACTCCGACGACAAGGAGGACGAGGAGTGAGATAGTCCTCAAGGATACCCCTCTCCATATTCAGAGAGGGGTCATTCCTTGAATTATATATAATATAGTCATGAACTACGATAGATATCTAAAATTACAAACCCGTCTTGAATGGTTTTATGATTTTCATCCAGAGTTTTTTGATGATATTCCGCCTGAGCAGAAGAAGCTGCTACAAGATACGTTCCTATACGATGCGTCTGATGAAGGTTATCCGGAGTCGTTGCGGGATTTCTATAATAAGAATATTGATAATCAGCCAGCGCTTCAGAATGATATGCTTTTGGCAGTGGATGCCTTATATAAAGCGGCAGGGGCTAGTAGCCTGTTTGACGATAATGGATATCGTTCCCTTGCTGAATAGATTTTAGTCTATGAAATCTGTATAGGTTATAAAACTGTCTACTTTTCTTGATATAATTTAAGATTATTGTATGAATAATTATCCAGCAAAAAATTGAAACAGATACCCGACGAATATCAATTTACACAACTCATCAAGCCATATATCAATGAACCAGTACACTTAAGTTCGCCGAGCGACTACACTGATAGTATTTGTATCAGACCCAAAGAATTATTATCGTTATTATTTGGTAATAGTCAGTCACAAAGAATAGTTGTCTGATCTGCCACTTAGAATTAAAACTGCTCCAAAAAGTCCAACTTGCCGCTCTCAAAATGACGGACATCTTCGATTCCATACTTCATCATAACCAAGCGGTCGATTCCGCAACCAAAAGCAAATCCCGTATATTCATTCGGGTCAATTTGTGCCGCCCGAAGGACATTCGGATGAATCATTCCGCAGCCCAATAGCTCAATCCAACCCTCACCAGAGCAGACTTTACAATCAAGATTTTTTCCTTCACAAAACGGACAACTTAACGCAAACTCGAAGCTAGGCTCAGTGAACGGAAAGTAAAATGGATTAACGCGGACGTCAAGTTTCTTGCCATAATATTCCTGCAAAAATTCTTGTAGCGTGGCAATCAAATTGCCAACATTAACCCGACGCGAAACGTACACGCCTTCAACTTGATAAAACGTATGCTCGTGGCGCGCATCCAAATCCTCGTTACGAAAAACACGATCCGGAACAATAGCCGCGATAGCCTCGCCTTTTTTCAAATTGTCACGATATTTCGTCAACACGCGATTTTGCATAGTCGACGTATGCGCTGGAGCAATCAAACGATCGCCATTAGAATCAGTTTCCTCGGTCATAAACGTATCGTAATCGTCGCGCGCTGGATGACCTTTTGGAAAATTCAGACTCTCGAACATATGGAATTGATCGTCAATTTCTCTGGACTCTTCCGTGACAAATCCCATGCGATTAAAGATCTCAGAAATGCGCTCAATTTCAGCGCTCAGCGGATGAATCGTGCCTTGTTCGCTCGGCAGAAGTTCAGGTTTTGGAGAATTCATATCCATCGGCGCCGTAACGTCAATCGGCTTCAAGTCAACTTTTTCTAGCTCTTCCAGTCGCACAGCAATAGCCTGTTCAACAGCCTGCTTCAGCTCGTTAATTCGCTTGCCAAATGGACCACGCTCAACTGGCGGCAATGACTTGATTTGATCATACAATTCCCTAAGTCGTCGATCCCGTAAAAACTCACGCGGAGATTTGGATTGCGAAACCGCCAAAACTATTTCTCTTCTCAATTCGTCTAAGTCAACCATTTTATCGTCCTTGCATTAAAAACATTACAATCACCGCACCAGCCATAATAGCAATTAAAATCCACGCCCACGCCAAAGTCGTCGTCTGTTTCGTGCCTTCCAAATATCTTATGTCGTCGACGCCGTCCATAGTTGCCTTTTCTTGCAAACTCGAAGCTTTCGCCTTCTCTCTTAATTCCGCTGCAATTCGCTCTTGCAATTCACTACGCTGATCTTGTTGATTTACAAATAATCCCATAACTACAGTATAGCAAATTATGTTATAATAGTCGTGATATTACTTTAAGGAGGGAATATGGCTACGAAGAAAACTTCAAAGAAAGCCCCAGTTAAAGCCGCAGAAAAGAAAACCGCTGCCGCTAAGACTGAAACCAAAACGACCGTCAAGTACGTCGTTACTGAATCTACCGCTAAAAGCAAGCGCGTCAAACTAGATTCTAAATTACCAGACAACTTAATTAACATCGTTATTGCGGAAGTTATCGGCACATTCATTTTGACACTTGCCGCATTATTCGCATCAGACATTTTGTCATCAATGTATGTCGGTTTTGCATTGATGTTCATC
>UNSP01000077.1 GCA_900556355.1 Candidatus Saccharimonadota bacterium
CCAGGAAAGCCACTCATTTCCTCTGCAATTGTCGTGGCGTCGGGGCGAACGGCGTGAATGGTTTCATTTGCCAATCGTAAATAAGCGAGCGCGTCTTTGTCGACATTATCGCGGAAATAATCGTCATAACTAGTGAAACTTTTTCCGAGTCCGTGATCGTGGTAAATCATGCTAGTTACGCCATCGAACCTAAATCCGTCAACGTGATATTCATCCAGCCACCAGCGACAATTGCTTGTCAAAAAATGCAAAACTTCTGGCTTGCCATAATCGAATAATCGCGAATCCCATTCTGGGTGATTTGTTGGCTTGAAATATTGTGTCGGATCGCCGGCAAAATTGCCCAGACCTTCGACTTCGTTTTTGGCGGCGTGAGCGTGAACGAGGTCAATGATGACGCGCAGTCCCATTCCGTGCGCCGTGTCGACCAATTTCTTAAAATCGTTGGGAGTGCCAAATCTTGACGAAACCGCGAAAAAGTTGCTGACGTGATATCCGAAACTGCCGTAATATGGATGTTCGGCGATTGCCATAAGCTGAATGGTGTTATAGCCAGATTCTTTGATTCGTGGCAAAACATCCGCGGTGAATTCGTTGAAACTGGCAACTTTTTCTTCCTGGCTACTCATGCCAACGTGCGCTTCGTAAATCAGGGGAACTTTTGGCTTGGGCGGGGTTTTATATTGCCAATCATAAGGAGTTTTTGGCGACCACACGACTGCGGAAAAATCGACAGAATTTTCGTCTTGGATGACGTAATTTGAGTATGAAGGCAGTCGCCAGCCATCGCCGTCAGACCAATAGACACGCAATTTATATTTCTGTCCGTGGCGAAGTGAATCTTCAGGAAGATTTATGCTCCATTTGCCATTCTCGCCGCGATTTAAGGCGAATTCCTTGTGTTCTTCCCAATCTGAAAAATCGCCAACTAAGAACATCCGAGTGGCATTCGGCGCCCATTCTCTAAACGTCCACTCCACATCCGTTTTATGAAGTCCGAAATGTAAAAAACCCATCGCGAATTCGGCTGGCGTCTTGCCGCTTAAAACCGTTTTCAGCTTCGAAGAAATATACTTCTCGCGCGCCTGAATTGTGGATTTGTGCGGGGCTAGCCACTGGTCCAAATCAACGAGGGTTTTATTGCTCATGTTTCTAGTGTAGCGGAAAAAACTGATATAATCTATCAAATGAAACCTTTTTCTTTTGAAATAACTTCACAATTTAACGACACGTTGGCGCGAACGGGAATTATTCACACGCCACATGGTGATATTAAAACGCCGGCGTTTATCGTGGTGGGAACTAAGGCTAATGTTAAAGCGATGATTCCGGAGATGGTGAAGGACGTCGGCGCGCAGGCGGTGCTGGCGAATGCTTATCATTTATATCTGCAGCCGGGGCATGAGTTGATTGAAAAGGCTGGATATCTTGGTAAATTTATGCACTGGGATGGTCCGACGTTTACGGATAGCGGCGGCTTTCAAGTTCTGAGTTTGGGATCGGGTTTTAAGAAAGTTTTAGCTATGAGCACTGATGTTGACGAAGAAATTGCGATTGCTAAAAAATCGTCGCGTCATGCTTGGGTGGACGAAAACGGTGTGATGTTTAAGTCGCATCTGGACGGCTCTTATCATAAATTCACGCCAGAATTGTCTATGCAAATTCAGGCTGGAATTGGCGCTGACATTACTTTTGCGTTTGACGAATTGACCTCTTTGATTGATCCGTATGAATATCAAGTTGAGGCGCTGGCCAGGACGCATGCTTGGGCGGAGCGAAGTTTGGCGGAAGTTAAGCGCTTACGGGCGGCTCGTCCAGATAAGCCGTATCAAGCTTTATTTGGCGTTTTGCAAGGCGCGAATTACGAGGATTTGCGGAAACAAACTGCCGAGTTTTTGGGCGCGATGGATTTTGATGGCTATGGAATTGGTGGCGCGTTGGAAAAGGAAACTATGGCGCAAACGATTCAGTGGGTTAATCAAATTCTGCCTGAAAATAAACCGCGTCATTTACTGGGAATTTCCGAGCCTGATGATATTTTTGCGGCGATTGAGCAGGGGGTTGATACCTTTGACTGTGTGAGTCCGACGCGAGTGGCCAGGAATGGCGCCGCGTATACGCCGTTTGGTCGGGTCAATGTGCGTGGCCGAAAATACCGTGAGATGTTTGCGCCAATTATGGACGATTGCGATTGCTATACTTGCAAGAACTACACGGCGGCTTATCTCTGTCATCTTTTGCACGCCCGCGAGTCGTTGG
>UNSP01000078.1 GCA_900556355.1 Candidatus Saccharimonadota bacterium
ACTCCCGCCACGACTGTATCAATGTCCATGCCCCATTCAATCAGAATTCCCGCCACTGCCAATGGGTGATTGATGTAGGGTTCGCCACTTTTGCGCTTTTGTCCAGCGTGCTTTTCCGTGGCGTAATCGATTGCGCTCGCTAAAACTAATACTGGTACTTCGTCGTATTTTTGTTCAGCAATTGACAATAACTCTTCGCGCGTCATATTTATATTATACAACTTTGTAGTATAATTAAGAAAAGCTAAAGCGAAAATATCTAACAGGGAGGGCGATATGGCTGTAACGAGAATAGCAATTAACGGCTTCGGGCGAATCGGACGCAATGCGTTTAAGATTGCTAACGAGCGAAGCGACTTGGAAATTGTCGCGATCAATGATTTGACTGACACGAAAACTTTGGCGTATTTGTTGAAGCATGATAGTAATTACGGTGAGTACGGACGCCAAGTTGATTTTACGGAAAACGAGCTGATTATTGAGGGTAAGTCGGTTAAGGTGCTGGCTGAGAAAGATCCAGAAAATCTGCCGTGGCGAGATTTGGGAATTGATGTGGTGATTGAATCGACAGGGTTTTTCACCGATAAAGATGGCGCGGGCAAGCACTTAACGGCTGGCGCAAAGCGTGTGGTTATCAGTGGTCCGACGAAGTCTGAGGGAGTTGATACGATTGTTTTGGGAACTAACGACGACAAGGTAAAAAACGCGACGCCAATCGTGTCTAATGCTAGCTGTACGACCAATTCTCTGGGCGCGGTTATGGCGATTTTGGACGCGGAGTTTGGTGTTGAAAAGTCAATGCTAACGACGGTGCACAGTTATACGGCTAGCCAAAAGCTTCAGGACGCGCCATCCAAGGATCTTAGAGAAGGTCGCAACGCCGCCGAAAACATCGTCCCGACTACGACTGGCGCCGCAATTGCTGTAACTAAAACCTTGCCGCAGCTAACTGGAAAATTTGACGGACTTAGTGTGCGCGTACCGACTCCAGTGGTGTCGCTTAGCGACGTGACGGCGCTTCTCAGGAAAGATGTGACTGTCGAGCAGGTAAATGACACGTTCAAAAAAGCCGCCCAGAGTAATTTCTATCAAGGCATTTTGGGTGTTTCTGAGGAGTCTTTGGTCAGTCGTGACTTCATTGGTAATTCATATTCTGGAATTGTTGATCTTCCATTGACGAAGGTGGTTGGCGGTAATCTGATCAAGGTTATGGTCTGGTATGACAATGAATGGGGCTATTCTAATCGCTTGGTCGAGTTGGTAGCTGACGTCGGATATTATTTGCAGAATCAAGCATAACCATTATAATAAGAAGTATGAAGATTTATCTAGGTTCCGATCATCGCGGTTTTATGTTGAAGGAAAAAGTTTTTGCCTATTTGGTTAAGAACGGCTATGACGTTCAAGACGTCGGCGGTGTAGAATTAAATCCTGATGACGATTTTCCGCAATTCGCGCAGGCGGCGGCGTTGAAGGTCATTGGTGATGATAGTAAAGATCCGCGAGCTATCTTAATCTGTGGCGGCGGTCAAGGAATGTGTATGGCGGCCAACCGCTTTAAGGGAATTCGTGCCAGTGTGATTTGGGATGCGTTTGAGGCAAAAATGACGCGCCAAGATAATGACTCGAATGTTCTGTGTTTGCCGGCGCGAGTTTTGGAAGATAACGAATCGGCGTGGAAAGGAATTGTGGAAACGTGGCTGAACACTCCTTACGCGAATGCTCCGCGATTTAATAGGCGTAATGCGCAGTTGGATGAATTGTCATGAGTAATTCTGTAATCGCACCAGCAATTTTGGCAGAAAATGCCGATCAATATAAAGAGCAGGTTGATAAGATAACTGGGCTTGTTGAGCGTGTGCATATTGATATTTCTGATGGCGAATTTGCTCCAACTTTGACTGTTGGAATTTCAGAATTATGGGCGCCAGAAGGTTGGATGATTGATATTCACGCAATGGTTAATGATGTTGCTGAGTATGTTCCGAAGTTGATTGCTTTAAGGCCGCATATGATTATTATTCACGCAGAGGCGACGGGAGACGTGAAGGCTGCGCTCATGCAGATTCGTCAAGCTGGAATTATGGCG
>UNSP01000079.1 GCA_900556355.1 Candidatus Saccharimonadota bacterium
CAAAACTTTTTCCACTCAAACCGCCAGATTTTTTATTAAACCGAGGAACGACTCCTAGCTCAGTGAATTTATTGAGCAATTTTACATTATCCTCATCAGCAAACCACGCCACTACGGATTCGGCGACAATTTCACCCACGCCATCAACTTGTCGCAAATCATCAATCGTCGCTTTCGCCAAATTTTCCATACTCTCAAAATGATTCGTCAGATCAATCGCCGTTTGCGCGCCAATATGACGGATTCCCAGACCGTACAAAAATCGCTCTAATTCTGGACTTTTTTTATCAGCAATTGCCGATATTAACTTTTGTGCAGAAATATCAGCAAACCGATCCAGCTTCAACAAATCATCCTTAGTGAGTGTGAAAATATCTGCTAAATCACCAACCAAACCATTATCAATCAAAACCTCCACATTCTTTTCGCCAAGCGTATCAATATCAAGCGCACCCTTAGACGCGAAGTGCGCCAAAGCTCGCTTCAAAATCAGCGGACCACTAGAGTCCTTAACTCGATAAACGATTTCACCTTCCGGTCGCACAAATTCCAACTCCGGATATTGCCGTTTTAATTCTGCTTCATAATCAATTGGCTCAGAATCTGCAGGTCGCAATTCCTTCAAGACACTCTCAACTTGCGGAATAATATCGCCCGCTTTAAAAATCACTACAGTGTCGCCTCGTCGAATATCCAAACGCTCAATTTCATCGGCGTTATGCAAACTGGCGTGTTGCACCGTAGTTCCCGCCACCACCACTGGATCAAACACAGCCACCGGAGTTGCCGCACCAGTTCGCCCGATAGAAATGACTATATCCCGAACAATCGTCGTAGCTTCTTCAGCCGCATACTTATAAGCCACCGCCCCACGCGGATTTTTGCCCACCATCCCGAGATGGTCATATATCTCTCGATCGTTAATCTTAACAACCAGCCCGTCCGTATTAAACGGCAGGTCATGACGCTTATCGCTCCACTCGTTAACAAATTTCATCACGTCGGACAAATTGTCAAAAACACTAGCCTGCTGATTGCGAGAAATCCCCAGCGCCGTCAAAGCTTCGTAGGCAAAACTATTCGTTGGAACTTCCGAACCATCATCGCGAATCACATCATATCCGCGAAAATGCAACGGGCGCGCCGCCACCAGCGCAGGATCTAATTGGCGAATTGTTCCCGCAGCCAAATTGCGCGGATTAGCAAATGTGGGCAGCCCTAGAGATTTCTGCTTTTTATTAAGCTCCTCAAAATCCCGTTTCAGCATGACAATTTCGCCACGAATCTCTGTCCGACCGCGCAAAAAATTTTCAAAACCTGCCGCTTTACGCAGACGAAGCGGTACGTTTTTAATGGTCCGGACATTATTCGTTACATCTTCGCCAACAAAACTATCGCCACGTGTCACAGCTTGGAATAGCACACCGTCGACATAAATCAACGCGCACGCCAAGCCATCCATTTTTATATCCGTAAAAAATTCATGTCGCTGACGTGGTATCAATTTATCAGTTCGCTCAATCCACGCCTCAACTTCACTTTTATCAAAAACATCACTCAAACTAACCATTCGGCGCACGTGCTTTACTTTTTGAAAACCGTCGAGCAGCTTATTTCCAACTCGCTGCGTAGGACTATCGACAGTAATCAGCTCTGGGTGATCCGATTCAATTTTCTTCAGCTCATCCATCAGGCTGTCATAAACCGCATCGCTCACACTCGGTTTATCCAAGGTGTAGTATTCGTAGCTATAACGATTTAACAGGCCTTTAATTTCGTCAATTCTTGGTTTTTTTGGTGTCACTTTCAACCACCTTTCTGTAGAACAAATATACATATACAGAAATCATAATTATCGTTACGTAAAGTAAAATCAAGCCAGTTGTTGGAACAATTGGCAGCCAGTCGATACCACTAATCCATCCCTTCAGCGCGCCGTCAAGCAGAATTACCGGAATCAGAACAACCGCCCACAAAAGCACAGACAGAACAACAGCCCACGCAAATCTCAGCAAAATCCTTAGTCTTCGCCCCGTCACAATATCGCCCGACAAACGCAGCGCGTGAAACGGATACATTCC
>UNSP01000080.1 GCA_900556355.1 Candidatus Saccharimonadota bacterium
CCTCGCCAATAAATTCATCATTCTCATCATTCTTTGCAGCAATCACAACTTCAACTGATTCTTCACCTACTTTTTGAATAATCCTATCTAAGCCTCTGTCGAATAATTGTCTTGTGTAGGACATGTCTTCATCGCTGTTGCGTCTGCTCTCTATGATTTCGTATAATTCTCTAATTGTCATACATCCTCCTTATGCTATGATTTTTTCAATCGGTGACACGAGAATCCCGCGCGCGCCAAGACTTTTCAATTTGTTAGCTACCTTCCAAAACTCATCTTCATTCATGACGGCGTGTACTGCCAGCCAACCAGGCTTCGTTAATTCCACTACAGTTGGAGCATCAAGTCCAGGGGCGATATTTTTAATTTTATCGATATTCTCTTTTGGCGCGTTCATCATAATATATTTCAAATTCTTTGCAGCAAGTGCCGACTCAAGACGAACTAGCATCTGAGCAATTAGATCTTCCTTATCTTTTGAAAGCGTCTTTTCGTTTCTAATAAGAACGGCTTCGGTTTCTAGAATTGTTTCTATGGGGCGTAGGTCATTTAATAAAAGAGTGCTACCGCTAGCCATTATATCAACAATCGCGTCTGCCACCCCAAGTGCAGGTGCAATTTCAACCGATCCAGCTATCACAGTAGTTTCAATGTCAATCCCGCGTTTCACAAAATATTTTCTAGTCGTGTTTGGGAAAGTCGTAGCAATTATTTTTCCTTGCAAATCTTTAATCGTAGTAATATTTGATTCTTTAGGAACAGCGGCAACAAGCTTACAATAGCCAAATCCCGGACGCAGAACTTCACGCGTAGCAGTAACTCCAGTTTCACGTAAAAAGTTTTGGCCAACAATACCAATATCTACAACACCGCGCTCTATATAGCCAGGTATATCATCGTCGCGGCAAAACAAGATTTCAACTGGATAATTGCGGCATGCGGCAAAAAGTCTACGGCCATACACCTCGAACTCAAGGCCCATCATCCTTAGCGTTCTCAGAGAATCTTCGGTAAGTCGCCCATCTTTTTGGATAGCAATTTTTAAGTTTTCTTTGTTTAATTTCTTATCCACAATAAGACCTCCTCAGGCACAATAAATTTATATTATTTACCCAAGGAACGAGAGATCAAAAAAGAGACCTCCCGCGGTCCCATCCTTGTTCTATAGTTCATTACTGAATTATAGCGCTCAGTACCGGCTCTACGATGGATCGCGATTTCGGTTGTGTGACTTTACGGCTTCACTCCCGTGGTGTATTTTGACACCCAGCTCGTTCCGGCGTGACTGGAACTCGGACGCTTTATAGTACATTATGAATGGTAGCAGAGTGGCTAAAATAAGTCAATGATCTGTCTCGGCTAATCATATTGTGCGGTGAGTTCAGCAGACACTTAAGCAAAGATGTCAGCTTACACTCAAACCTTTTTTCTAGTTATGCCACGGAGCGCTGGACCAGGCTTAAGTAGACAAATTACTTTGGTAAGGTATAATTGTAATTAACTAATTATCGCGTTGGCAGCTTGACTAACCACAGAATTACCAAGTACTGTTGTCCGAATATCGAGCGCAAGCCAATTCAAAACATAGGAGGATAGCATCCAAGATTAACCGAAATGGGTAACGCAATAAAATCACGAATCCTTCTAGTAGAAGACGAACCCGCCCTGCGGACTGGCACCGAGCAATTCCTCCGCCAGCGCGGCTTTACGGTGGTGACGGCGACCAGCGGCGAGGAAGCGTTGGAAAAATTTACTGGGGCGGATGTTATCATTCTCGACATTATGCTGCCGGGGATGAGTGGCATTGAAGTGTTGCAACAAATTCGCCAGACCAGCGACGTGCCGGTGTTGATGCTGACGGCTCTGCATGATGAGCCGACGCAAGTTGCGAGTTTTGACGAGCTGGCGGATGACTATATGAGTAAGCCGTTTTCGCTGGTGATTTTGGAAAAGCGGATCAAGGCGCTGCTTCGCCGACAGCAGTCTGTCAAAAAAGCCTTGTGGCAGCGCGGTCTGGCTTC